>JADGNP010000229.1 GCA_017883425.1 Candidatus Sulfotelmatobacter sp.
GCGGGTCATGGGAGACCTCCTTAGCTGGGGACAGTCGAGGTCTGATCAATCGTCGGGACGTGCGTTTCGAGACGGTTTACAGGCCGGGAGAGCCTGGGGAACGATTGGCCGTCGCTGAGGGTGCGGTCGTCTAATCTTCTATACGCGAGCGTGCAGCTTTTCCGTGACTGCGGTCACAGTAGTTCAGAGATTTTGTCTCCAAACGGGCGCGGCCGGGCGCGATGGTTGCAGCGTCTGCGAAGGCTAAGTCAATATCGAACCGGGGCACACATCTCCTGCCATCCGTGCAATCGGGAAGACGAGGACGGGAAGTTTCTCCACTGCAACGCTGCATCAGAAAACTGAGGGTGCCCCATCCTTGTCCCTCCGTTTTTTGGAGGGACAGGGTGGGGGTTCTGACTTGGACCGCTCCGCGCAACCTCAATCGTGGGAGTTCCTGTGCGTTAAACCAAAGTCAAGATCCCCACCCCTTCGACTTCGCTCTGTCGAAAATCCCCACTTTTGCCGCAAAGGACGCGGCAAAAATGGGGCACCCGAGGATTTTCGTCCTTCTTCGGTGGGCGGCAGGCCCATAGGCACTCAGGGCAGGCTCTGTCGCAAAGAGCGCGACAAGGGTGGGGCACCCAGCTCGCTCTAAAGTCCTCGACTGGAGCCTTTCCGCGCCCACATCAAAATCCCGGCGGACGCTCCCCTACCACGCCGAAGGCGCGCTCGAGCGTGAGCCCCGCATTCACCATCGGGCCTTCTTCGAACAGACGCCCGATCAGGGTCACGCCGTGGGGCACGCGGCGCGGCGGCGAGAACGTCGGCAGAGGGTGGGTCGGGTCGGGCGCCCAATCGCTGCGCGCCTTGGCCACCTTGACGAAGCCCGCCCGCAGCACGAGTGCTGGATGCCCGGTGAAGTTGGTGATCGTCAGCATTTCATCGCGCACCGAGGGCACCAGTAGCAGGTCGACATGCGAGAACAGCCGCGCCATTTCCTCCGCCACTTTGCGCCGCAACCGGTCCGCCTGCACGAAATCGACCGCCGAAAGAAAACGCGCCTGCCGAAAAATGTTCGGCCACGCGTCGGGCACCTGGGCCTTGAGTTCCCTCAACCCGCCGCTCAGCGTCAGTTCCTCAAACGCCGCCGCGCCTTCGGCGAACAGGATCAGGTTCATCGAGTCATACGGCCAGTCCGGAATGGAAACTTCCACCGGAACCATCCCCACTTTCTTCACCACGTCCACGGCAGCGCGGTCCACGGCGGTGGCGGGATTCTCCTGCATCCACTTGGGGAAGTAGCCCACGCGCAGGCCCGCGACGCTCGCGCCCGCATCGAAATCAAGATGGCTGGGCACGCTGGCCACATCGCCGGCATCCGGACCGGTGATCGCGTGCAGCACGAGCATGGCATCCTCAACGCTGCGGGTCATGGGGCCAAGTTTGTCGAGCGACCAGCACAGGGTCATCGCGCCGGTGCGCGCCACGCGGCCGTACGTCGGCCGCAGTCCGGTGATCCCGCACCGCATCGCCGGACTGATGATGCTGCCACCGGTCTCGCTGCCGATGGCAAAGCCCACCAATCCCGCGGCCGTGGCGGCGCCCGGCCCCGCGCTCGATCCGGACGACGCTTCCTCCAAGAGCCACGGATTCATGGTCTGCCCGCCAAACCAGATGTCATTGAGCGCGAGCGCTCCCAGGCTGAGCTTGGCCACCAGGACGGCTCCCGCGTCGTGCAGACGCTTCACCACGGTGGCGTCTTCGCTGGGCACGCGATTGCGGAAAGGCTCCGCGCCATAGGTGGTGGGGATTCCCGCGGTGTCGAGCAGATCCTTGCCGCCCCACGGAATGCCGTGCAGCGGTCCGCGATACTTGCCCGCGGCAATCTCCTCATCGGCTTGCTTCGCCTGCTTCCGCGCCAACTCGCGGGTCAGCGTAATCACGCAGTGCAGCTTGGGATCAAACTCCTCCAGCCGCTTCAGATAAATGTTCGTGAGCCGCTGGGAGGTGAGTTTTCGCGTCTCGATCCAGCGCGAGAGCTGCGTAACCGGGGCGAACGCAATGTCTTCATCGCGCGTGGGCAGCGGACCAGCATCTATGTGGGCAGGATCGATCGGGCTGCGCACAAACCGGTCGCGCTCCGGCCCTGACTTCTGCCCGGGCAGCACCGGATTCCACCGCGACGCGGGAGCGACCGCCGTTTCCAACGCCACCTTGCGCGGCCCGGTGCGCCGCTCGTACAGCGCCGCCATCGTCTTGCGCCAACTGCCCGCGGCGACGGCGCGCTCGCTGGCAGTCATCTCAAACTGCACCAACTTCTCGGCTTCAGCGAAAGTTGTAGTGGATACTTCCGGTCCGACCGCCGGCCCGGCTCCGAACGCAGGCGGCGCCCCGGGCGGCAGGTCTCCCGGATTTTGCCCCGCCGGATTCTGTCCCGGGCTGCGCAGCGCGGCGGCAGCCCCCAGCACTCCCAGAGATGTCAAAGCCATGAATTGTCTGCGCGATTTCGCCATGAATCCTCCGCAGGGCATTGTAGCTGTTTGCGTTTATTCCACGTTCTGGTCGTCAATGTCTGTACGCATACCAATACCAGTCCCGCATAAAGGTCAGCGCGCGGTTTCTGCGGGAGAACTCTGGAGGCGATGGACTACTCCGGAAGTATGAAATCGAGTGCGAGAGATTGCGCGAAAAACGAGCCCAAGCCCTCAGTCGTTCCGTCCCACCAAAGCAACCTCGTTGCGCCTGTCTTCTGGACGGGCTTCCGGTTCTCGTCCACCCGGCCGTCTGCGGAATTTTGCCTGCAGCTTGTCGAGGTACACGTAGTAAACCGGCGTAATGTACAGCGTTATGATCTGCGAGAAGAGCAGACCGCCCACTACCGCCAGGCCCAGCCCACGCCGCGAGTCTGCGCCCGCACCAAAGCCAATCGCGATGGGCAGCGTTCCCATCAGGGCCGCCATGGTGGTCATCATGATCGGGCGGAACCGGACGAGGGCGCCCTCATAGATGGATTCTTCCGGGCTCTTTCCTTCTGTCCGCTCCGCTTCCAAGGCGAAGTCAATCATCATGATGGCATTCTTTTTGACGATGCCGATCAGCATGATGATCCCCACGAACGAGTAGAGATTCAGTTCCTGGTGGAACAGGTGGAGGGTCAGGAGCGCACCCACGCCGGCTGAGGGTAAACCGGAGAGAATGGTCAGGGGATGGATGAAGCTCTCATACAGAATTCCGAGAATGATGTAGATCACCAGAACCGCCGCCAACAGCAACAGACCCATGCCGGTGAATGAGTTCTGGAAAGCTTGAGCAGTTCCCTGGAACGTGCGTTGGATATCCCCGGGAAGCACCCGATTGGCTTCGCGTTCAACCAGTTTGGTCGCGTCGCCGAGCGCGGTTCCGGGCTTCAGGTTGAAGCTGATGGTTGCCGCCGGCAACTGGCCCAGGTGATTCACCATCAGGGGACCCACGGAAGGCACCAGTTTCGCGACGGTGTCGAGAGGAACCAATTTCCCTCCGCTGGAGCGGACGTAGAGAAGGGAAAGCTTGTCAGGATTGTCCTGAAATTCCGGCAACAATTCTATGATGACGTAGTACTCATTGTTGGGCGTATATATGGTGCTGATCTGGCGGGTGCCGTACGCCGAATATAGGGCGTCGGAAACCTGGGCCGGCGTCAATCCCAGTGCGTAAGCTTTATCGTGGTCGACTTCCACGGTGAGCTGCGGGTTTTTCACCTGCACGTCGCTGGTAACGTCCTGCAGTTGCGGAAGGGCGCGCAGAGCAGTCTCCAGCTTGGGCGCAGCCTGGTAAAGCTCCGCCGTGTCGGGCGATTGCAACGTGTATTGATATTGCGACTTGGTCAGAGATCCGCCGATGCGGATGGTGGGTGGAATCTGCAGGAACACATTCAGGCCCGGAATCTGCGATACCTTGGGACGAAGTTCCTGAATCACCTCCGCCGCGCTCATGCGGTTGACGCGATTTTTCTTGTCCTTCAGCCGAAAGAAGATGCGACCCTGATTGATGGGACTGCCGATCGAAGACATGGTGTTCATGACGCTGGGATCGAAGCGCACCACATCGGCTACTTTCTGCTGCAACTGCATCATGTCCTGAAATGCAATTCCCTGTTGCGCTTCGGTGAAGGCAAAGACCAGACCTTGATCTTCGTCCGGAATGAATCCGGTCTTCGAGATCGTGTACAGATACACGGTCAGTCCAATCACAACGAAAGACACCATCAGGGTTGCGAATTTGTGCCGCAACACGGACTTCAGGCTGCGGTTGTACCCGTGCAACCAGGCATCGAAAACCCGCTCGCCGAAATTGAAGAGCCGTCCGTGCCCGGACCGCTCCTGGTGACGGAGAAACCGGCTGCACAGCATCGGGGTCAGGGTTAGGGATACGAATCCAGATACCAGGATCGCGACCCCGATCGTCACCGCGAATTCATGCAGCAAACGTCCGATGATTCCACCCATGAACAACAGCGGAATAAAGACGGCAGCCAGCGACAATGTCATGGACAGAATGGTGAAGCCAATCTCGCTGGAGCCATCCATGGCTGCCTGCAGGGGTCGTTTCCCCATCTCCATGTGGCGGACAATGTTCTCCAACATGACAATGGCATCGTCCACCACGAATCCGACCGACAAGGTCAGTGCCATCAAGGAAAGATTGTCGAGGCTGTAGCCCAGCAGGTACATCACCGAAAAAGTCCCGATGATGGACATGGGCAAAGCGAGAGACGGAATGATGGTGGCGGAAACGTTTCGCAGGAAGACGAAGATCACCATAATGACCAGAGCAATGGTCAGTATCAAAGTGAACTTCACATCGTTGACCGACTCCCGAATCGAGGCCGAGCGGTCATAAAGTGTGTCGATGCGGACGGCGGCGGGGATGTGCTCTGCCAGTCTGGGCAGCAGTTTCTTGATGCTGTCCACGACCGCAACGGTATTGGTTCCCGGCTGCTTTTGGATGGCCAGAACGATGGCCCGAACTCCGTTGAACCAGCTGGCGGTCTTGTCGTTCAGCACGCTGTCGGTCACGCGGCCGAGTTCGTTCAGGCGAACCGGGGAACCATTCCGATAGGCCACTACCATGGGGCCGAATTGCGACGCATTCATCCGCTGCCCGTTGGAGAGAATCGTGAACGTATGGTTCTGTCCGTAAAGCGTACCGGTGGGAAGGTTGGTGTTGCCCGATTGCAGCGCTGCACTGACTTCGTCGATCCCGATCTGGCGGGAAGCCAGAGCACTCGGATCGAGCTGTGCCCGCATGGCGTATTTCTGCGCTCCATACACCTGTACCTGCGCCACGCCGCTCACCATGGAGACGTTCTGGGCGATGGTGGTCTCCGCGGCTTCGTCGACGTCGGACAGCCTCATGGTCGGCGAACTTAGCGCCAGATAAAGGATGGGCGAATCGGCGGGATTCACTTTCTGGAAAGTCGGGGGCGTCGGCATCTGCGGAGGCAATTGGCCTCCAGCCGCGGTGATGGCTGCCTGGACGTCTAATGCAGCGCCATCGAGACTGCGGCTGAGGTTGAACTGGATCGTGATGTTGGTCAGCCCCAGGGAATTCGTGGACGTCATCGAGTCAATGCCGGCGATGGTCGAGAATTGCTTTTCCAGCGGAGTGGCTACGGAAGAAGCCATCGTGTCCGGACTCGCGCCCGGAAGAGAAGCGCTCACCAAAATCGTGGGAAAGTCCACATTCGGCAGGTCGCTGACGGGCAGCAGCTGATACGAGAAAATACCAAAGATCAGAATCGCGGCCATGACCAGGGTGGTCATAATGGGCCGCTTGATAAAGAGGTCGGAGAGACTCACAGTCCGCCTCCGGCAGGAGCCGCAGCCGGTTGAGTTCCTGGCAGTGTGCTTTGCACTATCACTTTTGCGTTGGGAGCCACCCGCAACTGCCCGTTCACAATCACCTGCTCACCTGTCTTCAGGCCATCCGAAATGAGCGTTAGATTCTGAAACGCCCCCGCCGTCTTCACCGGGCGAGATTCAGCCGTGCTGTCCGCTCTGACGACATATACGTATTCGCCTTGCTGTCCGGTTTGAATCGCTTTGGTCGGGACGACGACGGCATTCTTCTGCGTAGAAAGCTCTAACGCAACGTCCACGAATTGTCCGGGCCACAGACGCCGGTCCTTGTTCTGATACGTGCCTTTCAGCTTGAACATGCCTGTCGTCATGTCCACCCCGTTGTCAATGAACGTCAACCGGCCCTCTGCCGGACGGTCCGATTGTCCCTTGGGATAAGCCAGAACTTTGAGCTGTCCAGAAGTGAAGCGCCGCCGCACCCGGTCCAGGTTCGCTTCAGGCACGGAGAAGGTTACGTAGATGGGCGTGACTTGGTTCAACTGCACAAGATATGGCGTATCGTTCGCCTTCACCAGATTGCCCAGGTTGATCATCAAGGATCCAGCGCGTCCGTTGATGGGAGCAACAATGTCGGTGTATTGCAGTTGAACGCGAGCGGCGTCGACGGCGGCCTTGTCTGCCTCCACGGCGGACGCGTCGGCCTTGGCCTGGGCACGGAACTGTTCGGCCTGTTCATGGGAAGCAATCCCTGCTTTCTCCAGCGCGGAGTAGCGGTCTGCCTGGATCCGCAAATTCTCCGCCTGCGCCTGATCGCGCTTCATTTGACCAATGGCTTTTTCAAGGTCTGCCTGGAAAGGCCGCTTGTCCAGCTGAAACAGCGGCTGGCCCTCGCGTACATCCTCTCCTTCTTTGAAGAAGATCTTCTGGATTTGCCCGTTGACTTGCGACCTGATCTGCACCGTCTGGTACGCCTCAACGTTGCCGATGGCTTTGATCTGGACCGGGACGTCTCGCTGCTCGACACCCGCCACAACCACCGGTGCAGGTGGACGCCCTGCCACCTGACCTTGTTCTTTGTTTCTGCACCCGGAGATGACGAGAACAGAGGTCAGGAGGAAGAACAAAATCGATGATTGCAGTCGCACGACAACGCGTTTCATGACAGTAGGCTCCGGCAAGCGTGATCCGCACATCATTGTATATTGGCACGCTCAATCCCGTTGTAGCGACTGCTATCCGGGCGAGGCCCGTCGCTGAGTTTTGCTCATGCTCCCAGAGGAAGGCCGAAGTCCCAAGCAGAGACTCGCTCCACCGATTCACTAGCCAGGGCCACCGTTTAGCGAGTCCTGGAAGAAACTCAGCCTTAAGTTGGAGTGATGGATTTCCGCGATATTCACAGGCCGTTGTGACATCCGTCACAGCTTTTGTTGTAGCTGGGAGACTAGGCTGACCTGTTTCCCCGGTATCCCTCCGAGCAGACGTCACGTCCTGAGGTCTTCCCCATGTATGGGAGAAGTTGCACGTGTCTGCTCGCGGTTTCAGTTCTGATTTTGGCGCCGGCTTTTTTGCGCGGCCAGTCTGGTCGCGGCAATCCTGACCCCGAATTCGCAATCCCTCTGGCGCCGCACGTGGGTCAACCTCCGACCCTTGACCCGCGCCGGCCCCGCTTGCCCATAACACCGCCCGGCACGCCACCGGGAACGATCGGCTTCCCCCTGATCGCTCGCGCCGCAGGCACGATTTTTTCCGGCACAGTCACCTCGATTGCGCGTCGTCCTGCAACCCGCGGCCAGGCGGTCGAGACGGTTGCCATCACATTCCACATTGAGAACGCGATTCGCGGCGCCACTCCGGGTGAGGATCTGACCATCTCGCAATGGATTGGCCTGTGGTCGGGCGGCCAGCGCTACCGCGTCGGCGAACGCGTGCTTCTTTTTCTCTATCCTCCAAGCAAGCTCGGACTCACCAGCTGCGTCGCCGGGGGGATGGGACGTTTCACCATCGATCCGAGGGGCCGCGTCTTGCTTTCGGCACAACATCTTTCAGCTTTTCGAGCGGATCCCGTCCTGGGTGGGAAGTCGCGGGTACGTTTCAGCGATTTCGCCTGGGCGGTGCGGCGGGCCACTGAGGAGGAGTGAGCGCGATCAGAATGAGGTGACCATGACAAACAACATGGCATTTACTGCTCGCTCATTTCTCCTCAGGCTGGCCCTGGCGGCGGCGATGGTTTTCTGCTTCGTCCTGCTTTCCCGCGCCGGTGGCCCCAAGTGCGTCGCCGGCACCAGTTACTTCGACTCCACAACCACCGGGCAGCCGCTGCTCTGGTCGCAGGGGCTGATCACGTATTACACGGATCAGGGCGATCTCAGCCCGATCCTGCTCAACGCCTCCGCCAATGACTTCGTCGCCACTGCCTTCAGCCAATGGACCTCCGTCCCGACGGCGGCTCTTGCCGCCAC
>JADGNP010000230.1 GCA_017883425.1 Candidatus Sulfotelmatobacter sp.
CTCCTCGCAACCGCAATTTCATCTCGTAGGTTCGAACCACGATCTCGACCGACGAGCCCTGCGGAAACGGCAGCGGAACTTCCACATAGCACCCGCCGGAACTCAGATCAGTCAGGCAACAATAGTTGGGAACTGAGATCCCGGTGCGGTAAACCTCCGCGCCCAGCCGGCAGGCGTAACGGGCTTGCGCGCGCCGGTTCTCGGCATCGCTGTGTCCGGCGGACGCAGATTCCTGAGCCGCCACATAGTGCACGGTTTCTGTCGAATTCCGGCTGCCATGGGTTTGCTCGCCAACCGATACCGTGGCCAGTTGCAGCGGCTCTTCCATCTCCACCGTCACCTCCGGAAGCGGCTCCCCCCTGGAATCGTTCGGCAGATTCGCGCCCAGATAATCGGTCAGCAGGCGGCGCGAGGCTTTCGGCACATCCACAAACAGGACTCCCGCGCGCCCCTTCCAGTCCTGCCACATCACCTGACCCGATAGACGAATATTCGCCGCCTGGCCCGGCAGCTTGAACTGAAAATACACTTTGCTGACGGGCGGAAGCTTTTTCCCGAACTGCACCGACATGCCGTCTTTCGCCAGATCGATCAGGGTTGCTCTCTCCTGCTCCACGTTGGCGTAAGCGATGGTCGCGTGCGTGTGCACGCTGGCACGTGCGTTCTTGCGCTTTTCCTTGCGCATCACCGCCCGCGCCGCGCGCAGGCTGCTCAGCGCCCGGTCGTAGCCCACCGGCTTATAGAGAACGAAATTTACGCCCAGCGAAAACAGCTCGCGGTTGCTCTCCTGCCCGGCCACGACCGCGACCGCGAGCGTCGCATCGTTCAGCCGTGACAGGCGGGTGTCGCGCAACAGCGAAATCACTTCGGAATTGGACCCGCCGTCGACTATCACCACGTCGAACCGCTCTTGCGCCAGCCGCATGGCCGCGCGCACGAAGTCTGGACAAGGCTCAACCCGAATGTTGAGTTCTTCCAGGACCCGGCGCAGCACTTGGGCTGGCGCCTCGTCTACGCACACTAGCAGGGCAGATAGAGTCATACCTGCCCCATCCTAGGATCCACCCGTTCCTCCCACAAGTTACCGGGGTCACGCTCCAACCGGTCGCGCGCGGCTCTTCTGCCCTTAACTGACGTGTTCTCAATCCGTGACCTGAGTAACCACTCCTTACCCCAAAAGGCCAACGCCCGGGCATTGGCCTGTCGTGCTTTGACGCCACCCCAAACCCTTCCTAGGATGATCAATGACGCGATGCAGGAACGCGAGCCCGCTCTGTTGTCCGCAAGCGGGTATGCGAAGTGTTCCTCCACATGTTCGAAACACGGGCTCCATGGAGTGAAGGCGTGTTCGACAGAGTCGCCTCTCCTCCCCGAAAGATGATTATGATATCGACGAAAAATCGCGGGTTTTCGTTGCTGGAATTGCTGATCGTCATCTCCATTGGTCTGACCATGGCAGGGGTGACGTTCATGGCTATGAAGCCTCTGCTCAACGAGAACCATGTCGACCAGGCCTACGACACTGCCCTCTCGGTGATGCGCAACTACAGAAACCAGTCCATCACCAACAGCAAACGCTACATCGTCTTTTTCACGCCTCCCAGAACCCTCACGGTGCAGTACTGGGGCGTGGGCGTACCGGTGTCGCCGGCTCCGGTAACGGTGGCCACCTATACCCTGCCTTCCGATATCCAGTTCGCGGTGCAGGCGGGATTCCCCAACCCCGGTCCGGACAACTTTGGCACCGGAGCCATCGCCGTCACAGTGAACAACTGTGCGCTGGTTGGCACAAATTGCCTGATTTTCTATCCCGACGGCTCCGCGCAGGATGACCTGGGCAACTTCAATAGCGGAGTCGTTTACCTGACCCGTCCGGGCGACATGTATAGTTCGCGAGCCCTTTCTATCTTCGGCACAACGGGAAGAATCCGGGGCTGGCGGCTCTACCTCCAGGGTGGAACTAAGAAGTGGGTGCAACAATGACGCAAACCAGATCTCACACATCCCGGCAAGGCGGCTTCACGTTGATTGAAACCATGATCGCAATCGCGATCATGAGCATCGGCATTGTTAGCCTGCTCGCCGCTTTTGGCACCGCGGTCGCCGCCACCCAGAATGCTGAGGCCAATCTTATCGCCCGGCAGAAGGCGCTGCAGGCGATGGAGAGCATCTACACCGCTCGCAACACCCAGCAAATTACGTTCTCGCAAATCGCCAACATCGCCGGCGGCGGGATTTTCACCACCGGAGCTACCAAACTCCTGGCCGCCGGTCCCGACGGTCTGGTGAACACCGCCGACGATGTCAACTTCCCCGCCACTGGACCCTGCCCGGCCGGGCCCGAGTGCCTGGTAATGCCCGGCCCTGACGGCATCCTGGGCAACGCCGATGACACGGCGATGAGCCTCGGCAACGTCACGCGCCAGATTCAGATCAATTCGGTTCTGGAAGCGGACGGCGTCACGATCGATCCCAATCTAAAGCAAATCGTCGTCAACGTGAGTTATACGACCGGCACATCGCCCGTCCCGCACACCTACACAATTGATGCACTGATTTCAGCCTACCGCTGAGGCAAGCGATGGAAACCATTATGGGAAACATGAGACTGCCAAAACAAAAAACGGAACGCGGCTTCACGCTGGTGGAAGCCATGGTCTCGATGGCGATCGGCTTGATTGTGCTGGCGGCCATGACCAGCCTGTTCAAGACCGCGATGAACTCCACCATGCTGGTCACGCAACGGGCCGAAACCCAGCAGAACATGCGCGCTGCCATCGATCTCATGACCAAAGACATCAGCTTGGCCGGCGCCGGTCTGCCTTCGGGCGGAATCCAGTTGCCCACCGGAGCCGGAGCAACGGCGTCTAAGTACGGTTGTGACCAGGCCGGCGCCTGCCATATTCCAGCCCATTTCTACCCCACCGCCAACTATATGTATGGCATCATTCCCGGCTTCACCAATGGCGTGGAAGGCAACGCCGTGATCCCTGCCGCACCTGCACCGGCCATCAACGACAGCATCACCTCAATCTATGCCGACTACAACTTTCCCTTGTGGGAGTACAACGTAAGCTTCACCGTTCCGGGCAATGGCGGCTCCATCACGCTGACGCCCAATGCGGCCTTCGTACCGGCGCCTCCCGCCATCAATTCAGCCGGCGGAATTCAGGTTGGCGATCTCATCATGCTCAGCAACAGCCTGGGTACAGCGGTGGGCGAAGTCACGAACATCACCGCGACGGTCATCACTTTTGCGGATCTGGATGCTCTCAATATCAATCAGAGCGCCGCCGCCTTCAATAACATAAAGGCCATTTCCAATGGAGCCAACACGATCGCTTACCGCCTGTTCGCGGTCACCTACTACTTGACGGTACCCGGTGCCGGACAGACCCCGCGCCTGATGCGCCAGGTCAATGGACTCACCCCGGTCCCGGTGGCGGATGACATCATCAACCTGCAGTTCGCCTACGATATCTACAACTCCACCACCTCCGCACTCGATGCCAACCAGGCCAACCCCCTCGGGGTCGCCGAATCCCCCAATAACATCCAGAAGGTCAACCTCATCGTAATGGGGCAAAGCCTCATCAACAACGGGAACAAGGCCCAGAACATGTATCTGGCGACCGACGTCAGCGCGCGCAATATGGCATTTCGCAATCGTTATCAGTAACGTTTTTTGGGGGCAGGAGATCAACACAATGAGACAGGGAAAACACAGTTCGCAGGGTTTCACACTGATTGCAGCACTTCTTATCCTGGTGTTGCTGTCGGGCGTGGCGGTCGGCCTTTTTTACATGGTCACCAACGAATCCCGCATGGGCGGCAATGACCTGGAAGCCAATCTGGCCTACTACGGCGCCGAGTCCGGCATGGAGAAACTCACGGCGGACCTCTCGTCGTTGTACACCCAGTTCCAGGTCCCCACCAACCTCCAACTCCAGAACCTGGTCAACTTTCCCCCGACTTCAGCCATGGTTAGCGGGATGAAGTACAACGAGTTCATCACCTATCCCCAGAATGGCCCCGGTGGGCCTCCAGTGAGCAGCGTTAACACCATCAGCGCCGGTACGAATAATGGCCTGTACGCGGAAATCATTCCCATGACGCTGCAGGTCATCGCCACCCGTCCGTCGGGTGCCTCGATCAACATCACGCGCAAGGTGGAAGTCGCACTGATTCCGGTGTTCCAGTTTGGCGTCTTCTGCGGTTATGACTGCAGTTACTTCGCCGGTCCGAATTTCAGCTTTGGCGGCCGCGTGCATACCAACCAGAATCTCTTCCTGGCCTCCGGCGCCGACCTGGTATTCAACGACAAGATCTCAGCCTTTCAGCAGGTCATTATGGATCAGCTGGAAAACGGCCACGCGACCACGGCGGGCTACGGTGGGACGGTCTACGTTCCCAAAGCCAGTGCGGGCTGCCCGTTGAACACGTTTCCTCCCGTTGGCCCCAATTGCGTGGCTCTTCCCGGCGCCGGAACGATTCCCGGCGATGCCAGTTGGAGCGGCGGTTATCCTACTGTTAGCGGCGCCGCCAACGTCAATTTCTCCAGCCTTTCCTCGGGAACTCTAAATTATTTCGTAACCAACTCGCTCACCGGCGCCACGAACATGCAGTTGCCCTTTGTGCAGAATAGCTGCACCAGCAACCCGCCGCCCTGCACCGATCCGATTGCGATTGTCCGCAAGCCGCAGCCACTCGAGGCGGCGAGCAGCTCGCTCGGTACTTCGCGCCTGTACAACAAGGCGCAAATCCGCATTCTCATCGCCGACAGCATCGCCGATCTGCACCCCGAGCGCGGAACGGCGGCGCTCGATGCCCAGGACTACCAGTTCCCGACCGCCGCACCTACGTCACTTGCTACTCCGGGTGGGCCTGAATTTTTTGGCTGGGCCACTCCGGGTACGAAGGGCTGGGTCAACCCCCTCACCGATGCCGGAGCTCGAAACTGGAACGGCACGGGATTTCCGCTCATCGGGGAACTGACCAGCAATCCCGCCACCGTGGCCGCCATGAGCAACCCGGCGACCGGCGGCCCCTGGATTCGTGTGGAGTACCAGAACAATGCCGGCAACTGGGTGGGCGTCACCTCAGAGTGGCTGGGATTGGGCTTCGGACGCATCTTCAACGCCGTACCCACCACTCCGGGTGCGAATGCCGTTGATCCCACCGCGATTCTCATCCTCCAGCAACTTCGCCCAACCCTGGCAGCGGGAACGGGTCACGGCGCGGGGACTTCGGGCAACTGGTATCCCATCAACCTTTACGACGCGCGCGAAGGCGAGATGCGCGACAACGCGGTTGCCAACACTGTGAGCGGCACCAAAACTTATTCTTCGTGCTCGGTCAATGGCATCATGAACGCCGTTGAACTGGACGTAGGCAACCTGTCCCGGTGGTTAAAGGGGACCATCGGCGCCAACGGCCCCAACGTGAACTACACCAGCTATAACGGCTACGTTCTCTACTTCTCCGATCACCGCGGCATGTTGCCCTCCACCCATCCCTCGAACGGTGGACAGACTCCGGCAGGGGTCATCAACGGAGAATCGGGTATTGAGGACGTCGTGAACTCGGCGCAGATCCTGACCTCCACCGTGCAGGATGGAGTTAAGGAACCCGCGACCTACTATGGCTACTCGCCGGAGGACGTCGATCAGAACGGATTTCTCGACAACTGGGGCGAGAAGAATATCGGGTACGGGTTCGGCATCAACACCGCCGTTCCGCTGAATTCGTACAAGCGGATTAACGTCGCCAACGCGGGCACGGCTACTTCGGTAGACTGTGCCAGCTATGACACCGCAACCGGCGCGCTCCTAGCCGGCGTCAACGATCAGCAGGGTCTGGCCAATCCCGTGAGCGGAGCTCGCCACGTCTTGAAACTGGTGGATGGTGGTATGAGCAACGCCCTGCTGAGTTACCTGCCCGTAATGCCGCCCGCTAGCTTATGCGTACAAAGTGCGGCGAACCCCACGGGGTGCGGCGGGTTCACGGTCGCTTCCGAGAACCCGGTGTACGTCCAGGGTAACTACAATAGCCAAGCGGCGGATCCATTCTGGGGCACCGCGAATGCCGTAACCCCCACCCAGACCCCCCATTCGGCCGCATCCATCATCGCCGACTCGGTCACGGTTCTGTCGAACTCTTGGGGTGATATGAACAGTCTGATGTTCCCAACGGGCGTCGGCAGTCGCACTACCGCCGCGCCCGCGTATTACCGCATGGCGGTCTCTGGCGGCAAGAACATCCCGTTTCCCATCCCAGGCTGGGCCGGCGTTGGCCAGGACTTCGGAACCGACGGAGGCTTGCACAACTTCCTCCGCTATCTCGAGACTTGGAACAACCCCCTGAACTACGACGGCTCGCTGGTCAGCATGTACTACTCTGAGTACAACACCGGCACGTTCAAGTGTTGCACCACGGTGTACAGCCCGCCGACTCGTAACTACTACTTTGACGTGCTGTTCCTGAACCCGAGCAACCTGCCCCCGGCTACGCCGGAGTTCCAGGACATTAACACGCTGAGCTATCACCAGAACTTCACACCGCAGTAAACGTACGAAACTCGTTCCCGTGCCCCGGCGTCGCTTCTGCGCAGCCGGGGCATTTTTTTTCCGCGATTCGTTACAATTGCGCCATGGCCTCTGGGGATTTTCACGACCTGCATCCATCCTCTTCCCGCGGCGCCGTTCTGTGGGTGATCTTCCTCGCCTCCGCCCTCGCGGGCATCGGATTGTTCTTCGTTCCGGCTTTCATCATCCGCCCGTTCAGTCACCAGACTCCCGCGGGCCTGGCGCTGGCGATGGCCCTCCGCCAGCGCGCTCCTTGGGGAACCCTCGCCGCCGCCCTCCTCTGTCTCGTGTTCGCGCTCGTCCTCTGGGGCGCCGCCAATCGATGGCGTAAGATCGTGCTTGCCTCCGTGATGGTGCTGGTGGCCTTCTCCGCCGTCATGTCTCGCCTGAACTACTTCGAGTGGATGTTCCATCCCGTAGACAGCCCGCAGTTCGAATCCGCATCCGCCAGCAAGCTCGACCGCGGAGAAATGATTCTTGCCGTCCGCTACGGCTCCGACGCCCGCGCCTATCCCATCCGTGAAATGGCCTACCACCATGTGTTGAACGATGTCGTCGCGGGCGTCCCGGTGGCCGTCACCTATTGAACGCTCTGTCACACCGGTCTGGTGTGGACGCGAACCGTGAACGGAAGGATCCTGCATTTTTATCTGGCCGGCATCAACAACCAGAATTTCCTCATGCGCGATAAAGAAACCGGCACGTGGTGGCAGCAGATCACTGGCAAGGCCATCTACGGCCCGCTCCAGGGCGCGTCGCTCGAACTGGTGCTGAGTGACGAGTTGACCTTCGGGGAATGGAGATCGGAAGTGTCCGACGGCAAGGTGCTGGCTGAGGTGCCGAAATATGTGAAGGAGTACGACAGCAACTGGGAACCGGAAGTCGCCAAGTATCCCGTGGTCATCAGCTTTCCGGGGACCGAACTCAAGTCTCGTGACGTGGTCGTGGGACTGGAGATCGACGGCGCCAGCCGTGCCTATCCCTGGGACACGCTCGTGAAACAGTCCCCAGTGGTCGACCGCGTCCACGGCACGCCGCTGCTGGTAGCGGTCGGACCCGATGGCAAGTCTTTCCGCGTGTTCATCAGCCGCATCGACGGCAAAGACGCCGAGTTCTTCCTGAAAGGCGAATCCGAGGGAGAGACGGTGGGCCAGACGGCGGCCCAGACGGTGGATCAGACGAAGACCGAGACGCCGGCCCCCGCGAAACCCGACACGCCCGCAGAGACGAAGCCTGCAGCCTCAGCCGATGCGAAAGCGGATGCTGCATCCGCACCCAAAGCCGCGCCCCCCGCCACCCCCAAACCCTGGATCTTGCTCGACACCGCGACCGCCAGCGAGTGGAACTTCCAGGGTTGCGCCGTCTCCGGACCTTCCCAGGGCAAATGTCTCGATCGCGTCCCCGCCCTGAAAGACTACTGGTTCGACTGGCGCAACTATCACCCCGACACCACCATCTACAAACACTAGAACTGGTTTCATAAATGGCTTTGGGAAGGGCACGGCTTCCAGCCGTGCCGTCAGAGCCGAGAATGAATCAGGGCTCTAGCCCCTGAGGTCCGCTGGCTTTGTCCTCCCGAACATTTATGAGACACCTTCTAAACTGGTTCCTCTGCGCCCTTCGCGCCCCCTCAGCGACCTTTGCGGTTCAAGCTTCTTCTGGTTCTCGAAAACGACGCGC
>JADGNP010000231.1 GCA_017883425.1 Candidatus Sulfotelmatobacter sp.
CCAGCGAACCTCAGGGGCTAAAGCCCCGATTTATTCTCGGCTCTGACGGCACGGCTGGAAGCCGTGCCCTTCCCAAACCCATTTATGAGACCAGTCCTACTACTTTTGGTGGCCCTCAAAGTTGAATAGATCCATCAGATCGCCGATGGCTGGGCTGTTCAACGGGACGTAGGGATTCTTCTTGCTGGCGATGGGATTGGGGAAATTGTCGCGGCTGCGGTTTGTGACCGGAGCCAGTCCCCAGTTTGCTTCGATGAATTTCAGGATCGAAACGTGGTCAGTGTAGGTGTGCGAGATGTGCCCGGGATTGGTGAAGGGAGAGACCACCAGGGTGGGGATTCTGGTGCCGTCCCCAAAGAAGTCTAGAGGCTGAATGTAGCCGGAGTCGTAGTAGCCGCCGCCTTCGTCGAAGGTGACGATGATCGCGGTGCTTTCCCACAATTCCTGGTTGGCTTGGACCTCGTCCACGATCTTCTTGACGAAGCCTTCGAACAGATTGAGCTTCGAAGAAGCGGGGTGGCCGTCGAGCCACCCATCGGGTTTCACATAGGAGACAGCCGGCAACTTACCCTCCTGGATCGTCCGGTACAGGGCGAGGGTGTCCTGCAGATGAACCTTGCGAGTCGCACTCGTCATGATCGAGGTTGAGTACTGAAAGGGGTTGCAGATGTTGCAGTACGTGTTGTCAGCGGTCAGATAGAGCCCGTCTGGATTAGCCAGGTAGGTGTTCCACTGGTCGCCGAAATAGGCCCAGGTGATGTGCTTTTCATTTAACGCATCGCCGATGGTGCGCAGGGACGATGGAGGAATCGTGAAGACCGTCTCGGCCGGGTTGCCGATATCGGCATAGGCGTTGCTGCCGTCGCCGTAGTATCCGGGATTGTAGTTATTCAGCAGATAGAAACGATTCGGATCGCAGTTGGGATTGATCGGGCGAGAGAGCGAGCCTAGGTAGTTCGTGATCTGTGCGACTCCGGGCTGGGTAGCGTCCGAACAGTTGGAATAGGTACCGCCGCCGTAGGAGGGAGATCCGTAGGATCCGCCGCCGTAACCATCTTCCGCGTAGTAGTTGTTGGTGTCAGCCTGGGGATTTGGGTTTTCGATTTCGTCAACCACGCCGGAGTTCGGGCTGCCAGCGGCGACGAGTTGATTGTGCGGAGGCTCGGTGGGATTTCCGTTGCCATCGCTAAACCAGATTGCATCGCCGGCACCGAGCATGACGTGGTTGGCGCCGGTGCCGCCCATTACGGCCTGGTGGTAGTTGTCGCTCATCGCGTAATGGTCGGCGAGATACTTCAAGTAAGGCGCGTCGCCTTGCAGCATGTTGTAAAAGCCCATGGAGGTGGAGCCTTCTTTGGTGGTGGTGTCGTTGAACCCGGCGGGCTGGGTAAGCCCGTTGGAGCCTGCGCCGATGCTGTCTTCCACCCAGGGGAAGAGGTCGCCTCGGCATCCGCTGGGATTCCAGGTTGTGGCATTTGCCGCGTTGCAATCAAACTGCTGCCACATCTGGTAGAAGCGATGGACAGGACTGTTGTCATAGGAATCGTACGGGTGTGTGTTCGAGGTCAGCTGGAAGGGGCCAGAGGGCAGGGTCGTCGCGTTGGGGACGCGAGTATCGACATCTCCGTGCGAGAGTCCGGTGCCACCAGTGGTGAGGTAGACGTAATAGTCGTCGGGCAGGCCGTACTCATAGAGCTTGGCGGTCGCCACGTCGGGGAACGGGGGCGTGGTATATCCACCGGCAAGCACCGGCGGCAGCACGGAGTACGGAACGTTGCCGGAGGGATTCAGCTGATAGCCGTCAGTGCTGGAGTCGGTGGCCGAAGACTGGCTGGCCAGGGAAAAGTTGGGGCCGGGGGTTCCATCCTGGTTGACGATGCCTCTGGAGAGCAGATTCGAGATGCTCTGGCCATGGCGTGGCTGGTAGGTGGCGAACACGTGGTCGAAGGTGCGATTTTCTCCGATGATTACGATCAAGTGCTGGATGGGAGTGGCGGTGGAATGCTTGTCGTGATCTTGAGCGGCGGCGGGAAGCGGCGCTCCGAGATTGGCGATGAGCGCGACAAGGCTGGCACCAACGGCGAGGTGCTGCCTGACTTTTGCGAAGAAACCTGGTGCGGACATGAGTTTTTCCTCCTGGGAGTGAACTACTGAGGTGAAGGTAGCCGGGGCGGGGTTACGAAAAGGTGAAGCGGAGATGAATTGCAGATTAATAAACATCCACAGTGGTGGGGCTCGGGCGTTGGGGGCGAACGGCGAACTTTCAGCGGGATGAGAGGGGCGTAAGGAATCGTAAAGGTTAAGTTACGAAATTTGCACAGCGCGGGAGAGCGGGAGCGCAACGAGGAGGAACATCGAGACAAACCTCAGGGGCTGAAGCCCACATTTTGTAACGCTGAGATCGCAGCGCTGAAAGCACTGCGCTACTCGAAGGCAATGCATTCGAAAGCGCGACAACGAGATTCCGAATTCTTCCGCGGGCTTGAAGCAGTGCCCTCCCAATACCGGTTAAGATGCACGAGACTATGAAGACATCACGCATACCAACCCTGCTGGGAATTCCTTTTGATGCTTACTCCTCCTACCTGCGCGGGGCGGGGGAGGCTCCGGCGAAGATTCGGGAGGCGCTGCGGTGCGATGCCTCGAACACGTGGTCGGAGTCGGGCGTGGATTTGGGCGTTGCCGGGACGTACGAGGATGCGGGGGATCTGGCGTTTGGGGAGAAAGATGCGTTCGCGGCAATTGAGGCGGGAGTGGGCGGGTTGATCGAGCAGGGCAAGCGTCCAGTTTTGCTGGGTGGGGATCATTCGATTACGTATCCCATCGTGAAGGCGGTTGCGCGGCGGTATGCGGAGCTGACGATTTTTCATTTCGACGCGCATCCGGATTTGTATGAGGAGTTCGAGGGAAACCGGCTGTCGCATGCCTGTCCGTTTGCGCGGATTATGGAAGCGGGGCTGGCGAAGCGACTGGTGCAGGTGGGGATTCGCACTCTCAACCGGCACCAGCGGGAGCAGGCGCAGAGGTTTGGAGTGGAGGTGGTGGAGATGCGGGCGCTGCCGGCTTACGAGAAGCTGAAAGCGGCGGGGCCGGTGTATATCACGTTCGATATGGATGTGCTGGATCCGGCGTTTGCGCCGGGGATCTCGCATCGCGAACCCGGTGGGATGTCGGTGCGGGAGGCGATTGCCCATCTGCATGCGATCACGGGAGAGATTGTGGGGGCGGATGTGGTGGAGTACAACCCGGTGCAGGATGTTGCCGGAATGACGGCGACGGTGGCGGCGAAAATTCTGAAGGAGATTTTGGGGAGGATGATCGCCGTCGGACGGGGGCTTGCGGAGTGAAGGGCAACGAGCAAGAGCTTGACCACAGAGGACACAGGGAACACAGAGGAAAAATCGATATTGTGGCGTAGAATCTTCTGTCATGAAAATTGCGATATTGGCGGTCGTGTGTGCGCCGCTCTTGCTGGCTTTGGGATGTGGCGGAGGCTCGATGGGGTCGGGAGGCGGGGGCGGGGGAACCAATCCGGAGTCGGTGGTGATCTCCAAGAGCACGAATGGGGCGTTCAGCTTGGCGATGTCGACGTCGTTCCAGCCGGCGGAGTGGGACTACTCGTTCTTCATGCTCAATCCGAGCGCGACGACTACGCTCGGCAATCTGGGGCCGCACCACATCCGGTTGCAGGGAGTATCGCAAGGAGTGCCCCAGACGACTGCGGCGATGTGGGACTTCAGTACGCTCGATGCCATTACGCAGCCGGTGCTGAGCGTGGGCGATCACAGCCCGGAGTTTCAGATCGCAGTCGCGCCGGCCTTCATGTACGACGCAAATCACGACTTTCTTGATTTGACGTACGCGCAGGTCGCCAACTACACGCAGGATCTGGTGCGCTATTACAACGTCCCAGGCGGCTTCTCGGCCTCGGATGGCCAGCACGCGTCGCCGAGCGGAACACCCATTACCTGGTGGGGGATTTATAACGAACCGAACTTCAACAACCTGGATTCGACGCAGTACACCCAGCTTTATAACGCGGTAGTGCCTGCCATGCAGGCAGTAGATTCGTCGCTGAAATATGCCGCGGTCGAACTAGGAGACTACTCCGGACTCGCCAATCAATTCCTCCCGGCGTTTGTGAGCGGCGTGACGGCGCAAGTGGACGTACTGGCAACTCATTTCTATTCCACGTGCAATCAGAAAGACAGCGACACCACGCTATGGGCGACGGTGCCCGGCTTTGCCACCGAAGTGGGGGATATCTATACCCAGCTGCATACGAATCCGGCGCTGGCGTCGGTGCCGGTGTGGGTGACGGAGAATAACGTCAACGCCGATTACGACAAGGGCGGAGGCATCAGCAACTGCACTGGCACGACGTTTGTAGATGACCAGCGCGGATCGAGTCCGTTCTTTGCGGCGTGGCGGCCGTATGTTTTCTCGCAGTTGGGCAAGGCGGGGGTGCAAGCCCTCTACCACTGGGACTACGGCGCCGACAAGCAGTATGGCGAGGTTGACTACAATACGGGCGCGCTGCAGCTCAGCTACTGGGTGGACTACTGGCTGGGACAAGAATTTCCTGCGGCAGCGGGGGCGCAGTTGCTGCAGTACACATCCAGCGACGACGCGGAGTTGGAAACGCTGCCGGTGGTCAACAGCGACGGCAGCGTGGTGATCATGGTAGCGAATCACGCGGTGAACGCGTCCACCGACAATAATGGACCGGGAGCGGCGCGGAGCGTGCAGGTGGATGTTTCGGCCCTGGGGACGTTCTCCAGTGGCAGTTTGCTGACGATCGATAAGAATACGAGCGTGACCAGCGGGCCGATGGCGGCTGGAGTAGCGCCGGCGGCTCAGATGACGATTTCCTTGGACGGCTACAGCGTGGCATTCCTGACGCTAAAGCCGTGATTCGGGAGAAGATTCCGCACGGGAGCGGAACCGGCGAAGATCCAACCACAGTGGACACAGAGGAACACGGGGGAAAACTCCCGGGTGCAGAGCGGATTTTTTGCGTCCCCGACCGGAGTTGGGGAATCTGTAGGACAGTGCATATGTGGGGTGGTTTTCTACGTCTAATTAAGGATTGGGGCGGCGGTTTCCTGGTCGACCCAACTAGTTCGACCCGGTTCGGGTTACAGTAGGTAGAGACGAACTGGCATAGGACTTATGGCAAACAACGTTCAACAATTGATGGCAAACGGCTTGCTGGCCGCGGGTTTGGCAGCAAGTGCGATCGCATTAGGCTGCTCTGGTAATTCGACACAGAATCCTCACGCCGGTGGGCCGGGCGCGATGCCAGTCAAGGTACTGGAGGCGCAGGCCGTACCGGTCAACGATGCGAGCGAGTACGTGGCCACGCTGAAATCGCGGGACTCCGCGGTGATCATGCCGCAGGTCGAGGGGCAAGTCACCCAGATTCGGGTGCACTCGGGCGAGCGGGTTGAGGCGGGCAGCGCGATGCTCGAGATCGATCCGCTGAAGCAGCAGGCCACGGTGAAGAGCCAGGAGAGTGCACGGGCGGCGCAAGAGGCGAACCTGATCTGGGCGAAAAAACAATATGAGCGCGCGCAGGGACTCTCTGCCGCGGGCGTGGTGAGCAAGCAGGATATGGACCAGGCAAAGGCGACGCTGGACGCGGCCCAGGCCCAGATGGAGGCGCTCGACGCACAGGTGCACGAGCAGCAGGTGCAGCTGCATTATTACAAGGTGGTCGCGTTGCGCAGCGGGATTGTGGGAGATATTCCGGTACACGTGGGGGACCGGGTGACGACCTCGACGGTGTTGACGACGATTGATCAACCGGGGGGCCTCGAAGCCTACGTGTATGTGCCGATCGAGCGTTCGTCGCAACTCAAGATGAATCTGCCGGTGCAAGTGCTGGACAGCGATGGCAAAGTGCTGGCCGATTCGCGGGTCAGCTTTATTTCTCCGCAAGTGGATAACACGACGCAGACGGTACTGGTGAAGGCGCGCATTGCCAACGGGAACGATGCGCTGCGGCAATCGCAGTTCATTCGGGCGCGCGTGGTGTGGGGAACGCATCAGAACCCGAAAGTTCCGATCCTCGCCGTATCGCGGCTGGCCGGACAGTATTTTGCATTCGTGGCTGAGGCGCAGAACGGCGGCTCGTTCGTGGCCCGGCAAAAGCCTCTGAAGATCGGACAGACGGTGGGCAATGACTACGAGGTGCAGGACGGCATCAAAGCCGGGGATAAGGTCATCATCTCTGGGACCCAGTTTCTGCTGGATGGGGCGCCGGTGATTCCGCAGAGCTAGCGGCTTCCGGCTCTCAGCTTCTGGTCATTAAGATTCGAACATTCAACAACAGCAGTCTGCGATTGCAGCTTGAGGCTATGAACCGAAAGCCGGGTAGCGGAAGCCGGAAGCCGTTTCCAACACAGTTGTGATTCATCATTGAGCGGCGAAAGCTGCTGCACACGGGAATCCTCATGTTTGTCGACTTCTTCATCAAACGTCCAGTGTTTGCCACGGTGAGCGCGCTGCTGATTATTCTGGCGGGCGCAGCCGTGCTGCCGACGCTGCCCATCGCGCAGTTTCCGGATCTTGCGCCGCCGCAAGTAGGCGTGTCGAGCTTCTACATCGGGGCAAGCGCGCAGACGGTGGAAAGCGCGGTCACGATTCCGCTGGAGCAGCAGATCAACGGCGCGGAAGGGATGAAGTACATCACCTCCACCAGCGGCAATGACGGGTCCAGTACCATCCTGGTCACATTTGATCTGAACCGCAATCCCGACCTGGCGACGGTGGACATTCAGAACCGGGTGAACACGGCGCAGGGACGGCTTCCGGGTGCGGTCAAAGCGGTGGGCATCACGACGCAAAAGACTTCGCAAAACTTCGTCTTTGGCGCGGCCGTCATCTCCGATAACAACAAATACTCCACTCTGTTCATGAGCAACTACCTCGACGTGTACGTCAGGGACGCGCTCAAGCGGATCCCGGGAGTCGCGGATGTGCTCATCTTCGGCGAGCGCAAGTACTCGATGCGGTTGTGGCTCGATCCAATGCGGATGGCGGGCCGCGGGCTGACCGCCCCGGATGTGGTAAATGCGCTGTCGGAACAGAACGTGGAAGTCGCGGCCGGGCAGGTGGGGCAGCAGCCGTCGGTCGCGGGACAGCAGTACCAGGTGAGCGTGCGGGCGGTGGGACGGCTGAGCGAGCCAGCGCAGTTCGACAATATCATTCTGAAGACGAGCGCCGATGGCACGCTGGTACGGTTGAAAGATGTGGGGCATGCGGAACTGGGAGCGGAGAACTACGCCTCCGATTTGCAATTCAACGGACAGGATGCGGTGGGAATCGGGGTAACGCAGCTGTCGACCGCGAATGCGCTCGATGTGGACCGCCGCGCGATCGCCGAACTGGACCGGCTGTCGAAAAGCTTTCCTCCAGGCATGCATTATCAGCTGGCGTTCGATACGACCGACGCGGTAGGGGAGTCGATCCGGGATGTGCTGAGCACTCTGGGCACGGCCATTGTGCTGGTCATTCTGGTGATCTTCGTCTTCCTCGAAGACTGGCGCAGCACGCTAATTCCGGCGGTGACGATTCCGGTGTCGCTGATTGGGACGTTCGCATTCGTCAAGCTGCTGGGATTCTCGGTCAACACGCTCACGCTGTTCGGCATCACGCTGGCAACGGGACTGGTGGTGGACGACGCCATCGTGGTGATCGAGAACATCGAGCGCCACATCCAGGAAGGCCAGCGAGACGCGCGCAAGGCGGCGTCGGAGGCAATGGGCGAGGTTACGGGGGCGGTGATTGCAACGTCGCTGGTGCTGGTTGCGGTGTTCGTGCCGGTGGCGTTCTTCCCAGGGACCACGGGCATTCTGTTCCGGCAGTTCGCGTTGACGATCGCATTTTCGATCACGATTTCCGCGTTTAACGCGTTGACCCTGACGCCGGCATTGTCGGCGCTGCTGTTGGGCCGCGAGCATGGCGAGAAGATATGGCTGTTCCGGGAAGTGGACAAGATCGTCGCGGCTACTACGAAGGGATATCGCGCGTCGCTCAGGGCCTTGCTCAATTACAAGCTGGCGGCGGCCGTGCTCTTCTTGGCTGGGCTGGGCATGACGTATTTTGTGTTTACTCGGGTGCCCACCGGTTTCGTGCCGGACGAGGATCAGGGATATTTCATCATCGTCATCCAGGCGCCGTCGGGAGCTTCGCTGGA
>JADGNP010000232.1 GCA_017883425.1 Candidatus Sulfotelmatobacter sp.
GGCCGGACTCCCCGACTTCCGCAAACTCCTGGAAAAATATGCCCGCCAGGAAGCGATCATGGTAGTCGGGCACAATCCGAACCTGAGCCAGTTCCTGGGAGCAATCATCAGCGACTCCGGCTGTGAAGCGTCGCTGGAACTGAAGAAGGGTGCGGTCGCCAAGGTGGAGATGCGCCGCACTTCCGGCACCCTGCAGTGGTGCGTCACGCCGAAGGTTTTGCGTACGCTCTACGACACGGCCGTGGAGAGTTCGCGTCCGAACACTTCCCGAAAATAGCCACATTCTTTCTCGATCGCCCAGAGTTCCAGGTCCACTCCCATTCGTCGCCGGGGGACCAGAGTCACCTTCACCTCCGCCGAGCGCACTCCAATGCGCACTTTTTCCACGGCGCGGCTGCGTCCCAGGTTCAGGGCACGCGCCAAGCGGAGCAACAGAATCGCCTTCTGCACGTTGGCGCGATCCCCAGGGTCGACCACTTTCATGGGACCATCCTCCATGCTGGGGCGCGATTTTCCCAGATAGCGCGCAACTGCCGCGATGATGCGCCGCTCCTGCGGTGTGTAACCCAGAATCTCAGAGTTCGAAATGATGTAGTGGGTATGATGGTGCCGGCCGTTCCGATTCACGTAGTCGCCTACCTCATAGAGCATGGCTGCGGCCGAGAGCCACTCGCGGTATTCGGGCGGCAGGCGGTGCAGCGAGCGCAGGGCCGTGAACAACAAGGTGGCAGCGTCGCGGACATCCAGGGCGTGCTTGCGGTCGACGTGGTAGTGGTCGACCGCTTTCATGATGGATTCCCATCGTTCGGATTCGATCTGCCGGCCGGAGCGCGTGCTGCGATCGCAGTCGGCCGCCATCTGAGCGAGGATTCCGTCGCGCAGTCCGAGCGGCGAATAGCGGAAGGCCTTGAGGTGCAGCCGGTCCAGCAGTTCCTGATAGACGGTGGCGCCGGCAACAATGATCTCCGCCCGCCGCGGCCCGATGCCTTCAATCTTGCGGCGTTCCGACACCGGCAGTCGCGCCAGGCGCTTGGCGATACGGGTCATCTCGGCGCGTGACACCACGGGCCGCGGACGGCCGGCGCCGCGCCGCAGATGGCTGGCGACCGCCGCCAGCGCCGCCGCGGTACCGGAGGTCGCGATCACGTTCTTCACCTTGGCGCTCGCGATTCGGTCGGTGATGCGATTGACCTCGCGCGTGACAAAGGCGCGCAGACGCTTCAGTTCGCCCTTGCGGGTGGGATCGTGCCGCAGGAATTCATTCGTCAGACGAACCGCACCGAGAGGAAGGCTCACCGCGTCGCGAATGTGTCCGCCCTGCGAGACGGTCAGTTCGCAACTCCCCCCGCCGAGATCCATCATGAGCGTCGGCGAACGATCCACGCGCGGGCTGGAGACCAGTCCCAGGTGAATCAGACGCGCCTCTTCCACTCCAGAAATGATCTCGACTCGCCAGCCCGTGGCCGACCTTACCCATTCCAGGAACGCCTGCGAATTGCGCGCATCCCGCAAGGCGCTGGTCGCGACCACGCGCACACTGTCGGTCACGATCTGCTGCGTGGCACGGTGGAATCGACGCAGAACCTTTACGGTTTCTGCCATGGAATCGGGGGTTAGGAATCCGGAACCAAACACGCCTTCGCCGAGACGCGTGACTTCGCGGTCTTCGTGGAGGGCGCGCAGCCGGCCGGCTTGCAGGCGCGCTATCTTCAGCCGGACAGAGTTCGAACCGATATCGACCGCGGCAAACGTGGGCATGGGGAAGCCTCACAGTTTACATGTACGCGGCCAGAGAGTCACCGGAGTTTGGAAGAGTTGTTTTCAGTTTGCGGAATGCCGATGTGGGGACAGCCGCCCTCGGCTGTCCGTCGAGCGAAGCTCGACGGCCGGTTGCCGAGACACTATATGGGTCGAAAGGCTTGAGAGATGAAAGCCTGGACTTTGGCTGCGAAACGCTACGCGGCAGTCTCGGTCCGCGCCACCAGCGTCGGACTCTTCGTGCCCAGTTTGCGCGAATGTTCCGAGGACACGGGCACAGGTTTCAACGCACTCTGGATCGTTGGTGAGGCCGAGAGTGCGGCGACCGCGTGGCGAAATTTGCCTCCCGTCACGGTGTGGAGCGCTGCTACGAGCGACGATTGGTTGACATCGCCCAGCCGCTTGGCTGCGGTCTGCGTCAGAGTCAGCCAGTCGTGCCAATTGCCCACGGCATCCTGTAGCCGCTTCAGGTGGGCCATGAATTGCGACGCCTCCGCGGATTTTGGGGCGAATTCGGCCGCATAGCGTGCCCGCTTCACTACGATACGGTATTGATGCAGCAGCTGTTCGGTGACCGGACCAGCTGGGCGTACTACTCGGGCCAACATCGTCCGGGCGACCGTGAGAGGATCGCGACCAGTCTCAGTTTTCACCCCTCTCGATCCCCGCTTTAGCCGTTTTTGAATCTCTCGGATCGTTTCTTTATTCAACATCTTCCGCAGCTTTTTCTCATGTTTCGCGCGAAGTTCGATCAGGCCGTGCATGAGCTGGGTTTTGCGGCGGGGTTCCTGCGGAGTTTTCAGGCTGCGCAGAGCGGCAAGTTGAACATCAAGGTCGCGCACTTTGCCCGCACGCTTGCGAATCCGGTCCAGCATTTTCAGGAGTTTCTTCTGATTGCGGTCGCGATCGGGAATGACTTCTTCGAGCAGCGTCTGCAGCCGGCGACTCGTGGTGCGAAAACTATGGACGCTCTCCGCGTGCTGTGCAGATGAGAGCTTCAACAGGGCCCGTTCCATCTTCTGGAACACAAGCTGGCTACGTTCAGGTGTGATCGACATAAAATATAGATCCTGGCAGCGGCAGAGAATCAATACTGCGCTCACTTAAAAAGCATGATCTTGCAGACAGCAGCAACTCGCGAACTCAGGGTTGACTGATGGTTCCCACGACAGCGGAAAAAGCTTTGCTCATTTTAACACCTTTGTAACATGTCTCTGCTACGGTTAACCGGAATGGCCAACCCAGCATTACCACGGCCTGATATGCCCGGACCGCAACCTGTTGAAGGGACGAAGGTTACATCGGTATCGGCGCAGCGGGCAGCCCCCTTGCTGCAGGCTTCCGGCGGCGAGGTTCCCGACCGCATCTTCAAGTCTGCCATGACGGTGTGCGGCGTGGCCGTCCTCGGAGTACTGGTCCTCATCGTTTTCGAACTTGTGTCAGGTTCCGGCCTTTCCTGGCATGCCTTTGGCTTGAAGTTTCTTGCGGGCAGCGATTGGGACCCAGTGAACGTGCAGTTCGGCGCATTGCCATTCATCTACGGGACGCTGGTTTCGTCACTGGTGGCGCTGATCATCGCAGTTCCGCTGGCGGTGGGCGTTGCGGTGTTTACCACCGAGATGTGCCCCAAGACGCTGCGCGGCTCACTTTCGTTCTTCGTGGAATTGCTGGCCGCGATTCCGAGCGTGATTTACGGATTGTGGGCGATTTTCGTCCTGGTACCTCTCTTGAGCGGGTATGTCCAGCCGTTCCTTGCGAAGACATTAGGCTGGACGGGGCTGTTTGAAGGGCCTCCCTATGGGATCGGCATGCTGGCCGCAGGCATCATCCTGGCCATCATGATCGTGCCCATCATTTCCTCGATTACGCGCGAAGTACTCCTGGTGGTGCCCCAGCATCAGCGCGAGGGTGTCCTGGCGTTGGGCGCAACGCGCTGGGAGATGATCCGGGTGGGCGTGCTGCGCAACGCGCGCGCCGGAATTGTCGGGGGAATCATTCTTGGGTTAGGGCGAGCCCTCGGAGAAACGATGGCGGTTACCATGGTGATCGGGAACCGGCCCGAGATTGCCAAGTCATTGTTCGCGCCCGGATACACCATGGCCAGCGTGCTCGCCAACGAATTCAACGAAGCGACCGGCGATGTCTATCGTTCGGCTCTCATTGAGATCGGCCTGGCGCTGTTTTTCGTCACGATCTTCGTCAATGCGCTGGCGCAACTGCTGGTGTGGAGCGTAACCCGCGGGCAGCCGGCGAGGGGACAGGCCTAAGGCAATGAGCACTGTTCCCGCCCAACTCCCGGTGCAGCAGATCAGTTTGTACCGCCGCGTTACCGATCACGTCATGACGGGTGCAGCGGTTCTGACCGTGGTGCTCGTCTTGGCACCTCTGGTCGCCATCTTCGGATACCTGGTCTACCGCGGGGTGGGCTCGATCGATTGGGCCTTCCTCACCCAGACTCCAAAGCCCGTGGGCGAATCCGGCGGCGGCATGGCGAATGCGATTGTGGGATCCATGTTCATCCTCGGCATTGCCAGCGTTATCGGGGTACCGTTCGGCGTGGGCGCCGGCATTTACTTGGCTGAGTTTGGCCGCAATCGGTTCGGCAGCGCGATTCGCTTCACCGCCGACGTGCTGAATGGCGTTCCTTCCGTCGTGATCGGCATCGTCGCTTACTCCATCGTCGTGTTGAAGCAGGGGCATTTCTCCGCGTTTGCCGGCGGCGCGGCTCTGGCGATCATGATGGTTCCGACGATCAGCCGCACGACCGAAGAGATGTTGCTGCTGGTGCCGCAAGCTCTGCGAGAAGCGGCGTATGGACTCGGTGTCCCACGCTGGCGCACCACCCTTTCGATCACGCTACGCACCGCAACCTCGGGTGTGATTACGGGAATCATGCTCGCCTTCGCGCGCGTCGCGGGCGAGACGGCCCCGCTACTCTTCACCGCCTTAGGCAACACATACTGGAGTTTGCGTTACGACCAGCCCATTGCAGCCTTACCCCTCCAGATCTACGTGTACGCCAATTCACCCTATGATGACTGGCACCGCCAGGCATGGGCGGGATCGTTCGTGCTGATCCTTCTGATCGTCACCGCAGTCGCGGCCGTGCGCTATGTCGTGCGCCGTGGCACGTTTGGAGCGGCCTAATCTATGGGCGTTGGAATCCAGGTCGAGAGCCTGAATGCCTGGTACGGCAAGGGCCAGGCGCTGTACGACATCAATCTGAAAGTGGCGGCCAACCACGCCACGGCTCTGATTGGTCCGTCGGGATGCGGCAAGTCGACGTTTATCCGCTGCATCAATCGCATGCACGAGACCATTCCGGAGGCGCGCGTCGAGGGCCGGGTCCGCATCGGCGAGATCGACGCCTACAACGGAACCTCGGCGACCCAACTCCGCCGCCGCGTCGGGATGGTGTTTCAGAAGGCCAACCCGTTTCCCACCATGTCGATCTACGACAACGTCGCCTCCGGCTTGAAGCTCAACGGATTCCGCGACCGGCGCAAACTCGACGACATCGTGCAGCACTCACTCGAGGTCTCGGCCCTGTGGGATGAAGTCAAGGACCACGTGCACAAGAAGTCCGGGGCCAGCCTCTCCGGCGGCCAGCAGCAGCGCCTGTGCATTGCGCGCGCACTGGCGGTCGAACCCGAGGTTCTGCTGATGGATGAGCCCTGTTCGGCGCTCGATCCGATTTCCACTGGGAAAATCGAAGAGTTGATCTTCCAGCTCAAAGAGCGGTATACCATCGTAATCGTGACCCACAACATGCAGCAGGCGGCGCGGGTGGCCGAGTTCACGGGCTTCTTCCTGCTGGGCAAGTTAATTGAGTTCGATAAGACGGAAAAGATTTTCACCAAGCCGTCGGACAAAAAGACGGAAGACTACATTACAGGCAGGTTCGGATAATGCGCACGCGCTTTCAGCTAGGGCTTGACGATCTGCGGCAACGGTTGCTTCGCATGGGAGGACTGGCAGAGCAGGCGGTGGATCGCGCCCGCCAGGCTTATGTGGAGCGCGACCTCACCCGGTGCCAGATGGTGCTGGAGGGCGAGAGCATGATTAATACGGCCGAGCGCGAAATCGACGAGGCCGCGTTCGACCTGCTCGCCATGCAGCAGCCCATGGCGGTCGACCTGCGGTTTATTCTGGCGGTCACCAAGATCAATTCCGATCTGGAGCGCGTGGGCGATCAGGCGGTGAATATTGCCGAGCGCGTCATGGACATGGTCGAACTTCCCTCGGCGGAGTTGCCGGTGGACATCGCGCGCATGGGCGTGGCCGTCAGCGCCATGGTGCGCCGGGCGCTGGAGTCGTTCATTGAAGGCAAGGCCGAGTTGGCCCAGGCGGTGCTCGAAATGGACAACGTAATCGACCGAATGCGCGACGATGCCTTCATCCAGCTGGTCAAGACCATGAACGACCGCCCGGAGGTCGTGCGGCAGGCTCTGGACGCCTTGCTGGTGGCCCGCAATCTGGAGCGGGTGGCCGACCATGCCACCAACATCGCCGAGGACGTCATTTTCTGGGTGCAGGGCGCCGATGTCCGGCACAACGTGCATCCCGACGATTCGGAGAGCCCGGAATCGGAGCGGCCGACCTCGAGGGCTTCGGGGCTGTAGGCTGCCTTCAGAACCAGATTTCGGGAAGGGCACGGCCTTCAGAGGCTGCAGAAGAACTCACAAATGCGCGCATTACTATGGAAGAGCGGCCCTTCAGGGCCGCGTAAGCCGCGTGAAATCAGTGCGGGCTTCAGCCCCTGTGGTCGTTGCTTCTTCGGGAGACTGCGTTTTTCCGCAGCCTCTTTCAGCCGTGCCGCTACGAGCCACTAAGAACGTCGGCTATAGCCTCTGAGGGTCGCTTTTGCGGTTGCTCGGAACCGATCCGAAGAAAGTTCGATGGCTCACCGTTCCAGGCAGCTTTGACCATCCAGGCTCCGTTGAATTACGCTCATCACCTCTTTCGTTTCTGACTCCAAGCATCCTCGGAGGGCTCGTGACTCGTTTGTTCTTTCGTTCCCTGTGCGCGCTCTTGTTGGCTGGGGCCGCGGCCGTTTACGCGCAAACTCCTTCCGGCGATCGCCCCCCCCTCATGCTCCCCACCAGCAAACTGCTGACCGTTCCCTCGCCGGGACGCATTGGCAGCACCAACAGCTTTCCCGCGACGATGGTGCTGAGCCCCGATGGCCGTTACGCCGCGCTGCTGAACGATGGCTATGGAACGCAAGAGACGCTGGCGCACCAGTCGATCTCGGTGCTTGATCTCAAGAGTAACCAGATCGCCGAGTTTCCTGACGCTCGTCTCGGCGACGAATCGCACCAGAGCTATTTCCTCGGGCTGGCGTTCAGTTCTGACGGCAAGCACTTGTATGCCTCGGTGGGATCGCTGACGGATCCTACAGGCACGAAAGCTGGAAACCTGGGAAACGGAATCGCGGTCTATAGCTTTGTTGAGGGCAAAGTTGCTCCGGAGCGCTTCATTCGGATCGCGCCCCAGCCGCTTTCGACCGGGAAGAAACTCGCGGCTGGGTTGAAGGCGCCTGCCCATACGGCAATTCCTTATCCCGCCGGGTTAGCCGTGATTGCCGACGGAGGCCGGGACAAACTCCTGATCGCGAATAATCTTTCGGACAATGTTGTCCTGCTCGATCCTGCGACGGGAAAAGTGTTGCAGACCTTCGACCTGAGCACCAGCGATCTGGTGCCGTCTTCGTTCCCCTACACCTGCGTAGCCACGCGCGATGGCCATCGCGCCTGGTGCAGCTTGTGGAACGCGTCTCAGGTCGCAGAACTTGACCTGGCGGGTGGGAAGGTTGTCCGCTGGATCAAGCTGAAGCAGCCGGACGATGCCCTCGCTCCGGGCTCGCACCCGACGGCGATGCTGCTGAGCCCGGACGAGAAGACTCTGTACGTCGCTCTGTCGAATGTGGACGAGGTCTCCGCGGTTTCCACCGCATCGGGAAGTGTTTCCCGCCACTTCACAACCAGCGCCCCGGCCCAGAAATACGCCGGCAGCTATCCCACAGCATTGACGCAGTCATCGGACGGGAAGTATTTGTTTGCCGCCGACTCTTCGCTGGATGCTGTCGCCGTATTCGACACCACGCAACCGGGTGTCTCCGATCCGGACGTCCCGCAACGACCAACTGGTTTCATTCCCACCGACTGGTACCCCAGCGCCCTTGCCGTGCACGGCGACGACCTCTTCATCGCCACAGCGAAGGGCGAAGGCTCGCGCGCGAACAAAGACATGGGCAAGACGGCCTACGAGACAAAGCACCATGATCATCCCTACATTCCCACCCTGCTCAAGGGATCGATCGCCCGCCTGAACATTCCGTCCACGATCGATAAACTCCCGCAACTCACGCAAACAGTTGAGAGAGACAACCTGCTGCACAGCGACCCGGGCACGATTTCTTTCGCCGGCGGCCA
>JADGNP010000233.1 GCA_017883425.1 Candidatus Sulfotelmatobacter sp.
TGGGACCCTCCGGACCGCCGTGGGGCGGCTGGGGGATGACGATTGAATTTTGGAACCAACGTCTTGAGTTCGAACATGCAGGGACGAGGCCGCTCCTAGAGGGAGACTCTGCGGATAGTATGCCTCGAAAATCAGCGAAAGGCCAGCGAAAGCGGGGCTCGGGGCACTCAGAGGGGCCGGTTGCGGAGGGTGAGACCTCCACGGCAGGCGCGGTGACGGCTTCTCGGCGTCAGAAGATTTGCGGGTGGCACTGTAGGCGAAAAGCTTTAACCACAGAGGACACGGGGGGCACAGAGGAAACACTAGGAAACGGTTAGCAGGCCAACTGATCACGCGTGATTTTCAGGCCGGGCAAATTTCCCAGGGCGGTTAGGGCGACGGATTCGGTTTTGAAGAACTGGTTGGCCAACCCCGTCAGGTCGTCGGCGGTGACGGCTTCGATTCTCTCGATCAGTTCGTCGAGATCGTAGAAGCGGTCGAAGTACATTTCCTGGCGCGCCAGGTTGGACATGCGGGCGGTGCTCGATTCGAGCGAGAGCATCAGGCTTCCCTTGAGCTGCGCTTTGGAGCGGCGCAGTTCTTCTTCGGGTACCGGCTCGGCCTTGAGCTTGCGGAATTCGCTGACTACGGATTGCACTACCTTGGAAGCCGACGCAAGAGATGTGCCAGCGTAAACCGCGAGGCATCCAGTGTCGCGATAAGGATTCAGATCGCTGTAGATGGAGTAAGCCAGGCCCTGGCGCTCGCGGATGTTCTGAAAGAGGCGGGAACTCATGCCGCCGCCGAGCAAGGTGTTGAGAATGTAGCCGGCGTGGCGCTTCTCGTGCGCGATGGGATGCGAGGGCACGCCGATGCACAACTGCACTTGCTCCAGAGCTTTCTTGTTGCGCAGGATGATGCGCGAGAAAGTCTTGGGTGCGGATGAATGGAAGCCGTTTTTCATCGGCTTCATGTGCTCGAAGTGGCCGGTGACCAGTTCGACGAAGCGGTCGTGATCTAAATTGCCGGCTGCTGAGACGATGATATTGCCGGGCGAGAACCGGTGAGCGTAGGCATCGACGACCGGCTGGCGCTCGAAGCGCTTCACGGTTTCTTTCGTGCCCAGGATGGGCTTGCCCAGCGGATGGTCCTTGAAGAAGTTCTGGGTGAAGATTTCGTGGACCAGATAATCGGGATTATCCTCGTCCATTTTGATTTCTTCCATGATGACGCCGCGTTCGCGGGCGATGTCGGCGGTATCGAAGACGGGATTCAGAACCAGATCACTCAGAATGTCGAGCGCGGTGGGGACGTGCTCGTCGAGCACCTTGACGTTGAAGCAGATGCATTCCTTGGCGGTGAAGGCGTCCATGTTGCCGCCGATGGAGTCGACCTGGCGCGCGATTTCCTCCGCGGTGCGGTGCTTGGTCCCTTTGAAGACCATGTGCTCGATGAAATGGGAAATGCCGTTCCATTCGGCGTCCTCGTCGCGCGAACCGGTCTGGAGCCAGATGCCGATGGAGGCGGAGCGGATGTGCTGCATCTGCTCGGTGATGACGGTCAAGCCGTTGGGCAGCTTTTGACGACGAATATTGCGGACTTCTTTGGCCATTGCTTCCTGCATGTAGGTGCGACTTAGTAAACCCCAGGAACACGCTGCGGAACTGTCTGTACTATTCTGACATAGGGGCGGTGGGTGTGCGAGAATAGTTTAGTGATTTAGAATCAGTGGGTTAAGTGAGTTCTCGAATTGCGGCCAAGGTTTGGGGATTGTCGGGAAGCCGACAATCGGTACTGGGATTGGAGCTATGGAGGATTTGTCGCAACGCGCGCTGCTCGGGCTGGATCGAGCCGAACTGGCTTCGTTGGTGGAGAGCTTGGGCGAGCCGTCCTATCGCGCCAAGCAACTTCTGGAAGCGGTGTACCGGCAGCGGGTGGAGTCGATCGAACAGATCTCGACTCTGTCGCAGCAACTGCGGGAGACGCTGGCGGAAAAGGGCGTCTCGATCGGTCTGCCTCAGATCGAAAAGCGGTTTGTGTCGCAGGATGGCACGGTGCGGTATCTGATGGCATTGGCCGACGGACAGAGTGTGGAGACCGTGTGGATGCCGGAGGGAGATGGCGGGGAGGCAGGAGATGGGAGCGAGGCGGGGGAGTTGGCGGAACGGTTCGCGGAAAGCTCCAGCCTGAGTGCCTCAGGGGCTAAGGCCCTATCAGAAGAGGAGCCTACCGCAGCGCTGAAGCGCTGCGCCACCCAAAATCAGCGGCAAGAGCAGGGATTCAATCAGAGACAGAATCAGGGATTAAATCAGAAACTGGACCAGAAACTGAATCAGGGACAAAATCAGGGGCGTTCGACGATTTGCATTTCCAGCCAGGTGGGGTGTGCCGTGGATTGCCAGTTCTGTCTGACGGCGCTGCTCGGGGTAAAGCGCAATCTGACCGCGGGCGAGATTGTGGGACAGGTATGCGCGGTGCTCAAGGACCAGAAGGTTTCGCCGCCCGAGGATCGCATCAACCTGGTGTTCATGGGCATGGGCGAGCCGTTCCTGAACTACGAGAATTTCGTGAAGGCGGCGCGACTACTGGTGGAGGAAGTCGGCATTGCGGAGAGGCGGATGACGGTATCGACGGCGGGAATCGTGCCGCGCATCCATGACTTTGGCGGGGAGAAGATCCGGCCGAAGCTGGCCATTTCCTTAAATGCTTCCAACGATGAGCTGCGCACGCGGCTGATGCCGCTGAACAAGAAATGGAATCTGGAAATGCTGATGGCGGCGGCGCGGGCGTATCCGCTGCGTACCCGGGAGTGGATTACGTTCGAGTACGTGCTGCTCGGGGAGGTGAACGACCGACCCGAGAATGCGAGAGAAGTGGCGGAGCTGCTGCGCGGAATGCGTTGCAAAGTGAATCTGATTGCGCTGAACCCGGGGCCGGGAATTGAGTTTACGACTCCTGACGGGGAGCGGCTGGCGGCATTTCAAACGATTCTGCGGGAGGCCGGCATTCCGGCGTTTGTGAGACGTCCGCGGGGGCGGGACATTTATGCCGCGTGTGGGCAACTCAAGCGTACGGTTGAGATTGCCACAGCACCGGCACCGTAGATTCCTTGGCCTTGGCCGGAGCGGACTCGGTGACCGGCAGTTCCACGCGAAGCAAGATGGCGCCATCTTCGCGGCGCTCACGGGAAAGTTGACCGCAGTGCTCCTGCAAGATGCCTTGACAGGTGCTCAGGCCCAGGCCGTCCTCGGGATCGACCGGGGAAGATTGCTGAGTGCCGACCGCTGGCGTGGAAGACATTGGTTCGGTGGCGATTAGAAGTACGGACGTGCCCGCCTGCGGTTGGGTGCTGACGGTCAGGACCCGGCCGCCGCGCTCGCTCAGCACGTGCAGGCAGTTCGCAATGAGCTGCAGGCAGACATGCAGCAACTGATTGGAATCCCCCCAAACTTTGGGCAGAGCGGGATCGAACTGCGTGCGGACTTCGATCTCAAGAGCCGCCCACTGGGGTTGCGCCAACTTAACGGCGGTGCGCGCCAGGGTGTTGAGATCGACCGGACTCTTGGGCGCGGGCGCCTGCCGGGCAACGCTGATGAGACTGGCGACCAGCGACGTCGTGCGGCGCACATACTGGCCGATCTTGGCGGCGAGGGGTCGCTGCTCCGCGGTGAGCGGTGTGCTGAGGAGCATGTCCGAATAACCGAGCATGGCGGTGATCGGGTTGTTGAGCTCGTGGGTCGCGCCGCCGACCAGCTGACCGATGGAAGCCAATTTTTCCGATTGAAGGATCTGTGCCTGCAGACGTTTCAGGTTGTCAAAAGATTCCCGCGAGTGGTTCAGCAAGCGGATCAGTTCGCGATCGAGCAAGTGCTGACGCAGGAAGACCATCACGCCCATGAAAAATGCGGCGACCAGAGTCAGCGCGAGCCGAAACGCACGAACGCGAGAAGGCGCCAGGCTATCGGACAAGGCCCAGGCGGCGAACAGGGGCAGCGAAAACACCGCAATCATGCTGCATCGGGCAACCCACACGCCGTAGAGCGTGGAGACCTCGCGGGCATCGGCGGCTGGCTTCGCCGCCTTGGTCCGCAGGCCAATCCAGGTCAGCCACGCCATCGAAGCAACCATGGGAATATCGTAAAGGCTGCCGCTGTAATACAGCTTTCGGGCGATCGCCCAGTTCGCCACAGTGGAACTGGAGGCATAACAGAAGCTCATGCCAAACAGACTGGCGAACAGATTTCTCCATTCGCCTTTGCTGGTGATCCAACAGGCCAACAAGCTAACCAGGAAGGCGATCTCCTCGGAGACATAGACCGCATTCAAGTCGCGGTTATAAGCTCCCACGTCAGCCACGACGTATTGCCAGGGGATGACGAGCAAGACGTACAGATAGAACCACCACAGCAGCAAAAGAGCGAAATCAAGCCGTCCCACGCGGGCGGCATATTGGTCCCGGGGAACGTGGGGACGCAGGGCCAAAGCGGCCATCAGAGGAACGATGTGCAAGAAAAGAATGATGTCACCGGCAAAGAGGTCCGGTACGTCGACCCGCAGAATTACTTCGTAGTAAGTCCAGAGCAGTTGATAAAAGAGCCAGAGAGAAATGCCGAGAGTGATGAGCGACCAGAACAGCCGCATGCGTCCCTCAGAGCGGAGCACAAGCGGAACGAAGGCAGCGGCCCCGGAAACTAAGAAGAAACACTGGACGATGTCGCTGAAAGCGGTCAGGTGAAAAGATCGGGGCAGCACGAGAGCAGCGAGAACGAAGGCTGCCAAGCATCCGGCGACCGCCGCCAACCAGAGATAGGAACGCTTGCGCAAGACACTCCTCTGGAGCCATTTTAGATGGGATCGAAGAGCGGCGATGGTTACTGTAGTAACCTACTTAAGCTTTTCCCCTTTCGTGCCCTCGCTTTCTTTTCAGCGACTTAGCCCAAGGCTCCGCCTGGTCAGAACGGGGCTCTCCCACCGGGCCGGTGGAGCAAGGGACCTGCAACCTCACCCAATCCGCCACACACGACAATTGCTAGCTCCCTCAAATCAACACTACGGAATACTAGATAACTGAGCTACTACCGTCCTTTGCCTTGCTTAGGGTGAATGTTTTGGGCTGGTCCGGATGTTTGCAATACCGCTATGGAAGCCTTAAGTTTGCGACTTGTGCCGGTCGCGAGCCTCTCGGGGTCTGTACGCGGACGCTGGAAAGATTGACCGGCATTTGACCGGGCATCGGGATTTCCCCAAAGAGTGCCCGGGCTGCGCTGATCTCCGAAACCGTCACATTTGAGAAGGTACAGATGTAGTTCTGAATTGCGGGAAAATCATCGGTCAGGTATGGATTTCCCATGGCCAGAACTGCGGTTTTTTCCGTAGCGCGGCCGAGAATCCTCTCGAACAAAGCACTCGTCGAATCTGGGAGAGACGCAGGATGCTTTCCGCCGCGCCCCAGCTTCCTTGATCTCGCGGCTGAGGGCACAATGTACACGGCGACTACGACTGCCCGCGCCTGGTCCACCGCCTCCAGCACGTCATCCGCCCTGCCGCGCGCTACGCGAGGGTCCACATAGACTACCTTTGCATCGGGCATACGGGCCCGAATTTCACGCTCCAGAACACGACCATCCTCTGCTCGGACGTTGTCGCAGATAACAATCACGAGCACGGTGTGACGATCTTGTCCCCATCGTTGATGTAGGAGAACAGTGTTCTTGACAGATGCCCCCCGTCTTAGCGGAAGGAGTTTGCCGTTGTCGCGCACCAGGGTGATGGAGTCGTCGGAGATTCGCTGACCGGTTGCAACATTTGCCGGACTGCCGACCAGCCTCGAAATCGCCGCTACGTCCACCAGGCGAGCCTTGTGGAGACCCAGAGAAGCTTTGGCCTGCAATATTTTCAAGACGGACGCGTCGAGACGCTGCCGAGAAATCTCTCCCGTGCGGACAGCATCGAGAACGGCCCGGTAACTGGCGTCAAGGTCGGCGGGCATGGTGAGCACATCGTTCCCTGCCGTGAAGGCATCCACTGCGGCACGCCCGACGTTTCCTCCGTAGAGGCGGGTCAGGCCCGCCATGTCCAGGGCGTCCGTGACGACGATTCCTTTGAAACCGAGCTCGTTCTTGAGCAGATCGGTGACGATGGCGGGAGACGTCGTAGCTACAAGGTTGGGGTCGGGATCGAGCGCTGGTACCCTGATGTGCGCTGTCATGACAGCATCGACCTCGGCTTCGATCGCCCTACGGAATGGAGGCAGGTCGACGGTGCGCAAGACCTTCAGATCCTCGTCGACTCGTGCGACGGCAAGATGCGAGTCCGTCCCGGTATTGCCGTGACCCGGGAAGTGCTTGGCCGTGGTCAGCATTCCGTTCGCTCGCGCGCCGCGGATGTAGGCGGCGACCAGCGCCCCTACCTGCTCCGGGTTGGCGCCGAATGCTCGCGTGCCGATGATCGGATTCGCCGGGTTGGAATTCACGTCGGCGACGGGGAAAAGGTTCCAGTGCACGCCGATCGCACGGCTTTCCTGGGCCGTGATGCGACCGAATTCCTCGGCGTAGTCCACCCTGCCAGCAGCTCCAAAAGCCATTGCGTGGGGAAACACGGTTGTGCCAAAGAGCCGCGATGGAAGGACGCCCTGCTCAAAATCTCCGGCAACCAGAAGCGGCAGTTTCGACTCTGCTTGCAACCGGTTGAGCAGGCGAACTGTCTGATAACGGTGGTCGTTGTGAAGAAGCCGTGCTCCCGGCGGCGCCGACATGGCCAGCGATCCGATGTGGTACTTACGAATGCTGTTGGAAAGCCGCAAGTACTCGGGGTTCCGAACTCCCGAGAATCCCACCCGCAGACGAATCATGAAAAGCTGGCCGACCTTCTCCTCGAGCGAGAGCGTGCCTAAGGTCTTCTCGGCCCACCCTTGATCATCGCGTTGGAGATGGTGCGTGGAGAAGTCTCGGTATCTTTCCCGAGTAACGTCCGACGACCCGACCAGGCTGAACAGGACTACAGCCACTGCGATTCGAAGCGTCTGCACAGCCACAGCATACGTCGAAATGTGGAGTCCACGCCCCCCTGACTCGAAGCCGATTCTCAATCGAAGGTACATGTTCAGTCGGTGACGCAAGGCGGCTGGGAACCTAGCTTTTTCTGCCAGTCTCATGTCGCAATGCAGACCATCCCATGATTGAGTCAGGGCGCTCACTTGGGGGCAAGAATTTGTTGACTAGAAACAACGAGCAGATTGTTGACGAAAGCACTGGTTACACCAACTGAGAAAGATTCCTGCCGCCTTCTCCACCTTTCTGGCCGGGCCCGTACCGGCAATGCACGCCTGAACCTGGGGTCACTGACATCCGTCCGGCACCGCGCGAGTTGGAAGCTAGAGGTGTGGTGACACGACTCCCAGTGAAGGAAGAGCCGGAGTGCTGCTCTCCTATTTCAAAGATCCGGACGGCAACGAACTTTGCCTTTGGCAGTATGTGTAACAGGGACATTGCAGCGTTGCAGCGGGATGCCAACGACAGGAGACACGGCCCGACTTGGCCAAGATTGCGCCAGAAATTCTCAAAAGGCCTGTTCTCAAGATCCATCCAGCCGTACCAGCCGTAACTTGTCTAGGCACTGAGACTTGCATACGATTCTTGCGGCATGAAAAGCAGTCCGATATGAGTAAAGAAAAACCAGCTAAAACGCACTGCCTTCGAGGACACGCAACCACACCCGATAACGTGGCTTGGAATGGGCGCTCTTGGAGTTGCCGAATTTGCAAAAGCCTGATGGCGAGAATGTGGCGCAGAGAGCGTAGGGATAGAGATCCGTTGCAATTCCTTCTCGATGAACTTCGCCGCAATGCGAAAAAACGAGGCGCGGAGTTTTCGCTGACGAAAGAGGATTTGCTCCCGATCCCTACGCATTGCCCAGTGTTGGGGATCGAACTGAATTATCTGGCCGGGAATGGCGGCAGCCCAAATTCAGCCAGCATAGACCGCACAGACCCGCAACTTGGTTATGTTCCCGGCAATGTCGTGATTATGAGCAGCCGAGCCAACACGTTGAAGAGCGATGCCAGCGGCGAAGAAATGAACGCGGGCGATCTGGAAACCGCGCGCCTGTTTGGAGCGCGCATCGCTGAGGTGGCGACCAAGTTCCGAAGGTAAGACAAGGGTAAGGCAAGGCGCGGTCGACGCT
>JADGNP010000234.1 GCA_017883425.1 Candidatus Sulfotelmatobacter sp.
ATCCGGATGGCAACATCACCGATGGAGCATCGTTTGGGAAAGTAAGTCGGGCGCGAGATCCGAGATTGATTCAGCTGGCGATGAGGCTCACTTTTTAGCGGCGGGCCCGCGGGAGCGAGAACCGGGACAGGTAATGACGAAACTGAAGTACATCTTCCTTTGCGTGATACTTCTCGTCGGCAGCGCGAGCGCCACCGATCAAGAGCGCAAGGTTGTTAGCCGCGAAGAACCTGAATATCCGACGATCGCAGCGAGAATGAACCTTCACGGCACCGTCAAGCTGAAGATTTGGATTAGTCCGGACGGCAAGGTGCGCCGGTTGGAATACATTGGCGGCCATCCACTGTTGGCCGAGTCTGCGCTAAAAGCCGTAAAGGTGTGGAAATACGAACTTGCCGCCCAAGAATCGACAGGCATCGTTGAACTAAGGTTCTGAAAGACAATTAGCAGCGGAAAAACATGGCGGTACTGTTGAGCGAGGTGGTCCGCTTTGACATGTAGACCACACCTATGCCGCCGTCGAGTTTCTCGACGATGCGATAGTGCGAGATTTCCCCTCTTCTGGATAAAGACTAGCATTCGGTTCCCTCAAATAGAGGTTCTGTGCCGTGCTATTGTCTGAAATCGAGACACCTGAGAGAGTTGTCTGGAATACCCGAGTGCGTGAGCAAGCCTATCCGCAGTTCCAATGAGTTGCAAACAAACGGGTTGCGAACATTCATCTCCGTCCCGGCATTGGCCGAGGAATTGCCGCAGTGACCCTCGGAGGAGCGTATGTCCGCTGGGGCAAAACCCGGTTGGGCGAAAGGGGTTCGCAAAGAACCGCGCATCCCTGGCTGTAAGCCTGTCACGGTTTTGGGTAAAGACATCTTCGGAAATCCCTTCTCACAAAACACTTTTACTCTGGAGATTGCTGCATATGGGGCTCGACTACGGGGCCTGCCCCCATTGGCCGTGGATACAGAACTTCTCTTGGATCATGGACAAGCGCAAGCGCGTTATCGAGTCGCTTGGATCGGAGAAAAGAATACTGAATACGAGGGACACTTTGGTCTGGAATGCCTCGACCGGAACAAATTCATTTTTGGTATCGAACCTTCTGGCCCCGGTCTGTTCTACGACGAGTACAAGCGCGTTGAAGCTGAACTGCACCGAAGTCAAGTTCTGTATCGCAGTGTCGTCGAGAATAGCCTTGGACTAATCTACACCCACGACATGTCAGGTGTACTGCTGTCGGTTGATCCGGCGGCCGCATGCGCGCTCGGTTGTGAACCCGACGGCTGGGCTGACAAGAACCTAGCCGAATTCCTAGCCCCTTCTGTACGTCATACCTTCCCCGAATACCTGCAACGGGCGAGAGCGCGTGGTCAAGATTCTGGCCACGTGCGAGTCATAGCTCGGGACAGAAGAGTGCGGGTCTGGCTGTACCGGAATCTGATGGTACGTGAAAATGGCAATCCACCCTACGTTGTCGGCCATGCTCTGGATGTGACGGAGCAGAAAAAGGCAGAGCGCGAACTTCAATTCACACTCGGCAGGCTGCAAAAGGCACTTGCGGAAGTGAAAACTTTGAGGGGACTTCTTCCAATCTGTGCCTGGTGCAAGAAGATCCGCACGGAAGATGGAGGCTGGAATGAACTGGAATCTTATGTTACGAAGCATTCTGAAGCCACCTTCAGCCACGGGCATTTGCCCGGATTGCTTGTCCAAGCAGAAATCAACGAATGCATAATGGCTTGCGCCGCAATTTAACAAGTCCGGCAGCATATGTAAGAGAACCGCGAGCACAGAACCGAATTGAGCCAGAAAGCCGTGTACGCCATCCTTCGCAGAAAGCCCGTACGCCAACGTACACTATCGACTTTCAAGCGGGCGTGTGTACATCCTGAAAGATCCTGGCCTTTCTACGTTTCAATCCAGAGGGGTCTGGTTAACGAACGGTTGTCCGGAATCGGTACGGAGCCCGCAAATTCACTGTTTGCGAGCGCTTTAAAATCAACAGCTTATTGGCGGAGGTTTTGGTTACCCCAATGCACACAAATGAAACTAGTTCCCTTTGAAATTAATTCTCTTGGTTGACGACAGCAGGTTCATACGAATGGCGAACGAACGGGCCCTGGCCCGAGCGGGATACAAGGTAGTCACCGCCAGCGACGGGGAGGAGGCATTGATGATAGCGCACGCGAGGATTCCCGACCTCATTCTGTTGGATATGCTGCTGCCTAAGCTCGGAGGGCCAGAAGTTCTCCACGCATTGAGGAAAGACCCTCTCACTGCGTCAATTCCCGTTATCGTTTTGAGCAGCCTCCCCCAGAAGAACGAAGCCAAACTCATGAAGGAAGGCGCTACTGCCTATTTCGAAAAATCGAAAATGGAGTTGGATCAACACGCGGAGTCTCTCCTTCACATTGTGAAGATAACTCTAGAGTGAGCAGACTGAAGCTGAGGCGAGTGCCTCCGGCTGTCTCACCGGTGCCAGCCAGCCTGCTTAATCGAGGAACGAACATGAGAGCAAAATCGCGATGCGGAACCAGTGCAGTTTCTTCACTAATTGGGTGGTTGCTCTTGGGATTGGGCACTCCCTTGATCACGATATGTTCAAACAAAGGTCGGGCATGACACCAGACATGGCGTTTGAGTGCTTACTCGTTACTCAGGATCCGGGAGTGTTTAGCACCGTAAGTCGAATATTACGGGATCTGTCGATCAGTACCGACATCTGCCTGAGTTCGTCAAAGGCCCTCAACCTGTTAGCGAAGGGCAGTACGGATCTGATTGTGATCGATTGGGAGGAGGAGGCTTCGTCCGAGCTCTTGCACGAAATCTGGAAGTCAGGCAATTGGCAGAAGCCAACCGTTGTTGCAATTTCCCCTCAGGATCGCTGTGTACCGGGCGTCCACGTTGTCCTTAGGAAGCCTGTTACGGATGAATCTGGCAGGAAGTCTCTGAAAGTCGCTTATTCCAGAATGTTGCAGGACTACCGCCGACATGCGCGATATGCCCTGATGATGTCCGTTACTGTGACGGACAACCGAAACCGGACTCTGCCCGTGGTCCTCATGGATATCGGCGATGGCGGAGTAGGACTTCGTACCGAAGAGGAGTTCATTGTGGGAGACTCGTTGTCGTTTCGGCTTTTGCTGCCTGGTGCGAACAGAGACATTAACATCCAAGCCCGCGTCCTGTGGACGCGGGAGTTCGGAAGAGTCGGTTGCGAGTTTCTCCGCATCCCGCCTGTCGACCTGAACATTTTGCAAGACTGGCTGAAGCACAAGATGCGAGTAAAGAAGCCATTAACCGAAATATGAGAATAGCGAAAAAGGGTTGTGGAGAATCATGATCCAGGATAATGCTGCGGGATCGCCACACATCATCAGCATCAGTGGCACTGCCTCCGGTGCCATAATTGCTCTGACTCCTGCAAACTTGATTTTCCCCGGCCGGAGTGTGGAAACACCCAGCACAGGCGGTGACGTTGGGCAATGACGGGGACACGGCACTGACGCTCGGAAGTATCCAGGTGACCGGAGACTTCGCTCAGACGAACAACTGCTCGGCGACAGTGCCGGCTGGTTCCAGTTATGTCATCCAAATCACGTTTACCCCGACGGCTTCTCGAACCCGCAGCGGTTCCTTGATACTCAAGGGTAACGCTCAGAGCCCTCAAACTCTGAGTCTATCTGGAGTCGGCTTAGACTTCACTCTGGCAAGTTCCACGAACATCGCAATCGCAGAGCCCGGAGCTTCCGCGACCTATCAACTGACGGTCGCGCCCTTGGGGGCATACTTTACCAACGTGGTGAAACCGAGTTGCAGCGGATTGCCGGCGCAAACAACCTGTAGCTCATCGCCGAGTGCTGTGACTCCAGGAGGCAGGGCAGCATCTGCAACCGTGACGCTTGACACGACGGCGTCTTTGACAGGGGTTACGCGGCTCCATTTATTCGATAATGGTCCCCTTCATCATGGGCCTGATGATCGTTCCTCTCCTCTTCGCGACGGCATGCGCGCCGGGGGGGACGTGGATAGCACCGAAACCGCAATCGGGAACTCCGCCTGGAACCTACAACATTACGGTCCTAGGACGCTCCCGCGCTCTGCAGTATTCGGGTTACTTGACGCTAGCTGTCCAGTGAGCCCTCACCTCTCATTTCCTAGGAACTGGGCTGGGTTGCCGTCGATGACTTTCCCTCTCGAGGATCATCGACGGCACTTTTCCTTTTTGCCACGAGGTGGTGGCAGCACTCAAGGTGCTGCGGCCGGACTACTTGCGCGATTGGCAGGGCCAATTGGGCGACACCATCAGCAACCGTCCAAATTAGGCACGACACGGCGGGAAAACGTGGTTATGCATTTTGGATCTCTCAATGAGAGCGTGGCCGAAGTGACGCTTCCTTGACGAAACCGTGCGCTTGGCGTCTGATTTCAGGGCATCTCTACGGATTGCAGACAAAACGGGAAGTGTGCGAGGCTATCGCGTTCAGAATATTGCAGCCAGCGGTTATGGCATCACGATTGCGTGGCAGTACTATGAAACTCAAGCCTCATCGAGTTTCTGTCTAGCCATCATCAGTCTGGAGAGAACGTCTTGTGTTGAACTGTGCTCCGTTTGGGTCTTTGCTGCTGTCCCTTCTCGGATGGAGTTCACGCGGGCCACTCACAATCAAATCGTCTGGCATCCCAAAGACTCGGATCGCCTGCCGCCTCCTCACGTGGACGGCTTTCAGATAATGAACCCAGCACTTGCGGGCTGAGGAGCTCTTCCTTCCGCGCCCGTCAGTTCAGACACCACGCGTTGCACGGCCTGAACTAGGCTGCTCCCATCCTTGTCCAAGTTCAGAAGTGACTTTTCAAAGTAAGCCGCAGCTCCTGCCATCATCAGCCTCTTCTCGTTCTTCTGCGACAAACCGGACAGGACAATGACTGGAATAGGCTTCGTAAGCGGGTCCAGTTTCAGCTGGCGGAGCACTTCCGTGCCTTCCAGTGTCGGTAGCATCATGTCCAACAGGATCATGTCGGGATGGACATGCTGCGCAAGGCGCAGACCTTCCTGGCCGTCTCCAATCGCAATCACGTAGTAGCCGGCCTTCACGAGGATCCGCTCGATCGCGAAACGCAGAAATCGGCTGTCTTCGATCACAAGTATCGTCATGCAAGCAATACCTCTGCCGACCCGCTCGTCTTACCGTCGTCTGAAGGTGCACTATCGGCTTCGGGGAACAGTTGCAGCCTCTGCCGCAAGTCTTGGGATATGTTGTCAAATTCAATACCATTCCCAAACAGCGGATGACGCGTTACGACTCTTCCGGCGATTGCTAGTTTCTCGTGACCGAGCCACAAGACGATGTTCAGCGCCGTCCCTTACGTCAAGGGTAACTGCCATCTCAACATAGCAGCCACCCATGCTGATGTCGGCCGTCTCCACGCGGATAGGCATTTCATTCCCCTGCACACGCAGTTCCGTCCGTACTGATATGTGTAGACGCTGAAATTGTCGCCGCTCGCAGGGGGCGCTAGCTACGCAATCCTGGAAAACCATGGCTGTGACCATCACATCTCCTTTTTTGCTGTTCTCTGGCGCGATCTAGCGCGCCAAAGCCGAGCCGTCACTTGTATCTCCCCACCTCGATCGGCGAGGTTTTAACTTCGTGATCTGCACTCGGGGCTCCTCACCACGGGAAACGAGAACTTCACGGCGCCCCTTGGTCCAAAGCGGCCTGAGCGGCTTGCTGACTTGTGAGAAGTTGCTCTATTGTGCTCGCGGCGCCGGCTCTGAAGAACAAATATCCTTGACCCAATTCACAACCGAGACGTTTCAGCATTTCCATCTGTTCTTGGTTTTCGATGCCCTCAGCAACTACGCTCAGGCCGAGATTGTGGGCCAGGCTGACGATGATGCGAACAGTCTCCAGGGTCTCGTGGTCGGAGTCCATCCCGGAGATGAAGCTGCGGTCGATTTTCAACGTGTCCACAGGGAAATGTTGAAGACGAGAAAGGGAGGAGTAGCCGGTGCCGAAGTCGTCGATGCTCAGCCGAACGCCAAGGGCCTTCAACTCTGACGGTACGACGGCGGATCTTTCGGCGTCACCCATCGCGATGTTCTCGGTAATCTCCAGATCTACCCGGCGGGGATCCATCTCCGTTTGCTGAAGAATCTCGCTAATCTGGGAAGCCAGGTCCGGCTGTGCGAACTGCTTGGCCGTGGCATTTACGCTGATGGTGAGAGCCGGATCAGAGGGAAAGAGCTCCTGCCAGCGGCGAAGTTGCTGGCACGCCTCGCTCAGCAATTGGCGGTTTATGGGCAGAATGAGACCGGTTTCGTCGGCGACAGCGATAAATTCCCCGGGCATGACAATGCCGGAAGGGCGCTGCCAGCGAGTGGTGCCTCGAATCCAACAATTCGAGTGTTTTGCAATGACACCAGAGGCTGGTAATGGACGCGGAACTCATTGCCCTCCAGGGCCTTGCGCAAGTCGGTTTCGAGCTGCAACCGTTTGACGGCGTCAGCTTGCATCGCACTGTCGAATACTTCGCAACGAGCTTTTCCAGTATGCTTTGCGCGATACATAGCGATCTCGGCATCGCGGAGAACATCTTCGGCATTCGTACTGCTGGTGCCGCTGAAAACAATTCCGATGCTTGCGGTGATCACAATCTCGTGATCATTCAAAGCGAAAGGAATAGCCATGCGCTCCTGAATGCGTTCAGACATGCGGATGGCGTCGCTGGGGTCGCGCAGTTCTGCGGCGAGCACAACAAATTCGTCGCCCCCAAGTCGCGCCAGTGTATGGTCGCCCACGGGGCATTGTACGTTTTGGTTCGGTCCTCATGAAACCGTGTCGGCGCCGCGCAGGCACGCCGTCAGGCGCCGCGCAATTTGGATCAAGAGTTCATCTCCCGCCGCGTGGCCTAGGCTGTCGTTGAACACCTTGAATTCATCAATGTCGATGAACAAGACTGCGAACTTGAAATCCCGTGACGCCGCGAAACTGCGATCGCCCGTTGCAGGCGATCGAGAAAGAGAGCCCGGTTGGGAAGGTTGGTCAACCCATCGTGGAACGCGCGATGCTCCAGCAGGGCTTCGGCCCGCTTGCGTTCGGTGATGTCACGGTTGACGATCACCAGTCCCTTCGTCTCGCCATTCGGGCCAGGAATCGCACTCGACGTGGACTCAAGAACACGCCAAGAGCCATCTCTGTGGCGAATGCGGTATTCGAGACGATCTCAGCGACCCGTTAGATGAGCTTTCTGAGCTGCCTCCCGTACGCGCGCCCGATCATCTGGATGAACCTGTTCAATGGAGGAAGTGGCAGCTAGTTCTTCCGTTCTGTATCCGAGTATCTTTTCGTAGGCGGGACTGTTGTAAAGACGAATCCATGCGTGTCGACCACGGCGATCATGTCCGCCGCGTTTTCAGTGATGAGATGAAAAAGCTGTTCCCGTTCAGCGAGTCGGCGGCGGATACGCTGCAGTTGCAGATGCTGATAGACGGTGTAGATGTCGAAGAGCAACACAAGCGCAGCCAGTCCCCGCACCCACTCCTTCAGAGTCTGAGAATAGAAGTCGTCCCTGTGAAAGTGAAAACCGGAGAACGTCAAAGAAAGGATGCCGAATGTCAGAACCAGAGTGACGGCCACGGCGAATCCCCAAAGCCACCACTCGCGACCCTCCACTTGGCGGATGGGGATCGGAATACGATATGCGCCAAACCGTTCTTGAGATTGGTCAGTCACTGAATCTCCGCCTGTTCAGATCCGATCGTGAGAACGTTCAGGAACATGAGCTTGTACGCCTAACATTGACCCGCACCGATATGGCACAAACAGGTGGTTACCATGCGTTACTACCTTCTATTACGTTCTTGCGATTGCGCAGGTACACGTACCAACGTAATCTCGACTCATGACGGATCGAAGCAAATCGGTGGCAAGCGCGAAACAGAGCGCGGGTGCTTCGCAGTCGATGCGGATCATAGGAGAAGCAATTATGAAATCGATCTTATTTGTGGCATTGGCGGTGTTAGCACTGACTGTGATCTCGGCGGCGAAGGAACTGCCAGACGCTCCCAGCACGGTAATGGCGGCTGATACGTTCATCGTTGAAACGCTCTTGCTA
>JADGNP010000235.1 GCA_017883425.1 Candidatus Sulfotelmatobacter sp.
CTGTCTCGCTTCGCTCGCGCGAATGAGTTGAGGAAAGGGCGGAAAGGCCTGCCGAGCTTCGCTCGGCCGGACAGCCGGGGGCGGCTGTCCCCACATGGTGCCGATACACGCAAAAAAGCCCCGCTCGCAAGAGCGGGGCTTGATTTTGCTGACGGCTGAAAGCTGACAGCTGACAGCTGCCTTTAGTACATGTCGCCCATGCCGCCGCAGCCGTGACCGCCACCGGCGGGAGCTTCCTTCTTCTCAGGAATCTCCGCGACCAGGGCTTCGGTGGTGAGCATCAGGCTAGCGATGGAGCCAGCATTCTGCAGGGCAGTGCGCACGACCTTGGTGGGATCGAGCACGCCGGCCTTAACCAGGTCTTCGTACTCGTTGGAGAAGGCGTTGAATCCGTAGTTCGATTCCTTGGACTCGAGCACCTTGCCCAGGATCACTGCGCCTTCTTCGCCGGCGTTCTCGACGATCTGACGAAGGGGCTCGGTGATGGCGCGCTTCACGATGTTGATGCCGATCTGCTCATCGCCATCGGCCTTCACCTTGTCGAGCGCTGCGGCGCAACGGGCCAGAGCGACTCCGCCGCCGGGGACAATGCCTTCTTCCACGGCTGCGCGGGTGGCGTGCATCGCGTCTTCCACACGGGCTTTCTTTTCCTTCATTTCGGTTTCGGTTGCGGCGCCGACTTTGATGACGGCTACGCCACCGACCAGCTTCGCCAACCGCTCCTGCAGTTTCTCGCGGTCGTAGTCGCTGGTGGTCTTGTCGATCTGGCTGCGAATTTCTTTTACGCGGCCTTCGATCTCAACGTGCTTGCCCTTGCCTTCGACCACCGTGGTGTTGTCCTTGTCGATGGTGATCTTCTTGGCCTGGCCGAGGTCGCTGATCTGAACGTTCTCGAGCTTGATGCCGAGATCTTCCGTGATGGCCTTGCCGCCGGTCAGGATCGCGATATCCTGCAGCATTGCCTTGCGGCGATCGCCGAAGCCAGGAGCCTTAACGGCCGCGACTTGCAGCGTGCCCCGCAGTTTGTTGACGACCAGCGTGGCGAGCGCTTCGCCCTCGACGTCTTCCGCGATGATGAGCAGCGGCTTGCCGCTCTTGGCGATCTGCTCGAGCAGCGGGAGCAGGTCCTTCATCGAGCTGATCTTCTTTTCGTTGATCAGGATGTAGGCGTTCTCGATCGCAACTTCCATGCGCTCGGGATCGGTAACGAAGTAGGGAGAGAGGTAGCCGCGGTCAAACTGCATGCCTTCGACGACTTCGAGCTGGGTCTCCAGGGTCTTGGACTCTTCGACGGTGATGACGCCGTCTTTGCCGACCTTCTTCATGGCCTCGGCAATGATCTTGCCGATGGTCTCGTCATTGTTGGCGGAGATGGTGCCGACCTGGGCAATCATTTCGCCGGTGACGGGCTTCGACAGCTTGTCGAGTTCGCCATTGACGCGGTTGCCATCTTTGTCGAGCTTGCCGGCGATGATGGTGACGGCCTTCTCGATGCCGCGCTTCAGGGCCATGGGATTGGCGCCGGCGGCAACGGTCTTGACGCCTTCGCGGAAAATGGCCTGGGCGAGCACGGTGGCGGTGGTGGTGCCGTCTCCGGCGACATCAGAAGTCTTGCTGGCGACTTCGCGAACCATCTGGGCGCCCATGTTCTCGAGCGGATCCCGAAGTTCGATTTCCTTGGCGACGGTAACGCCGTCTTTGGTGATGGTGGGCGAACCGAATTTCTTTTCGATGACTACGTTGCGACCCTTGGGGCCGAGGGTGACCTTCACGGCATCGGCCAGAAGGTTGACGCCGCGGAGGATCGCCTGACGGGATTCTTCTCCGTGAACGATTTGCTTTGCCATTGGTTTTATCTCCTTCAGTTTCGTTTGCAGGATTGATCTGCGGGATTTCTTTGGCGGCTCTTAGCTATTAGCTTTTAGCTCTTAGCCAAACCGCGGACGGAAAAACTATTTCTTCGAGCCGGCGAGTTCTTTCTTGGCCGGAGTCGAGGCGCCGGTGAGGATACCGAGAACTTCCTCTTCCTTCATGATGATGAACTCTTCGCCATCAATCTTGATCTCGGTGCCGGAGTACTTGCCGAACAGGATGCGGTCGCCCTCTTTGACGGCCAGAGGGAAGGTCTTGCCTTCGTCGTTGGTGCGGCCTTTGCCGGTGGAGATGACTTCGCCCTCCTGGGGCTTGTCTTTGGCCGAGTCGGGGATGATGATGCCGCCACGAGTGGTGGATGCTTCCTCCACACGACGGACCAGAAGGCGGTCATGGAGTGGTGAAAATTTCGCCATGGTTTGTTACTCCTTTCAAGTAGTTAGAAGGTTGATCTGCCTGAGTTGATCTATGTAACCCTATGATTTAGATGGGTTAGGCGCTGTTGTTAGCAGTCACGCCTATCGAGTGCTAATTATAGGAGGGCGAGGATAGGGTTGTCAAGTTTTTGGGCTTGGCGGGTAGTGGGTCAGTTTGACGATGGGACAGGAAAACCGTGAACCACGAAGGACACGAAGTCACACGAAGGAAACGCCTACAGATGAAGTCCTTCGTGTTACTTCGTGTCCTTCGTGGTGAAGGCCGTCACGTTCGAGACAAGGATGACGTATCGCTTAGAGCTCGGGCTGGGCTGTACCCTTCGTGATTGCTTCATCGAGCAGCAGCTTCATCTGGCGGGACGCCTCTTGCGCCAGTTCAGCCTGCTGGCGGCCTAGTTCGCCTTGCTGTTCGCCGAGTTTTCCTTGCTTTTCTCCCAGAGCGCCCATCTGCTCGCCCAGCTTCCCTTGCTGATCGCCGGCGTGGGACTGAAGCTCACCGATCTTGCTCTGCAACTCCCCAATCTCGGACTGAATATGGCCTACTTGCTCCACGGTTGCGCTGGAACTGAGCTGCTTCAATTCGGCTTTGAGCTTGTCGAGATCCGCCGTCATGTCGGGAACATTCACGTGAATCTGTTCCATCTTTGCACCGAGCTCTTCCTGTTGTTTTCCCAGTGCCTCCTGCTGCTTGCCGAGTGCTTCCTGTTTCTTGCCGAGTTCCTCTTGCGGGGCCCAGAGTTTCCGGGCGCGATCGATCGTGGCCTGGTCGCGAATGACGTAGGATTTTTCGTCGCGCTGGAACCAGATGAAGTCGCCCGGGATGCTTTTCCTGAGCTTCTCGACATGCCGGGCATCTTCTACCGAGCCGGACATGGTGAGGGAGTCGGTCTTGCCGGAGACGATGACGAAGCGCTGTTCATCGTCGTAGCCATAGGCATAAGAATAGCCGCGCCCCGTCGACGACTTCGAAGTTCTCGACTGGCCGCCCGACCACGCGCCAGCCAGCGCGGGTGGGGCCACCGGAGCCACAGGCACAACCGGTGCGACGATCCCGCCAGCAACGCCCGCCACCGGCGCGAGGCTCGGAGTCGGAATGCCGGAAACTCCCCCGGTGATCGTTCCGCGGATCGTTGCGGGTGCAAGTGCCGGTTCGGGTTGAGGAGGTGCTTCGGGCGGAGTCGCTTCCGACGTGGGGGCCGACGCAGGCGCCGGCGGGGCACCTGCGTGAGCCTTTGGCGTGTTCGCAGGACTCGGGGCCGGCGGTGGCGGCGTCTGGTCCTGCGCGAGTTGCACATTCCGCAGGCCAACATGGTGGGCAGGATGCGCGGAAGCAGCGAGGTAAACCACCGGAACCGCGAATGCGACGACCACAACGGCGATCGATTTCTTGAGACGCATGGCAACAGATCCTTTCCAGGAGAGAATTCGTTTTACTCTTTGTTCCGCCTGACCTGCTTTGGCCATCGACACGCCCTGCCACCACACCCGTCCCGGTGCGGCGTGCAAGGCTTCGAAGAATCCCAGCAAGATCGTGGCGTACTGCTTACGGTCAGTTCCGCAGGACAAGGCGGCCTCGTCGCTGGCTTGTTCGGCGAGGTCAGCGAGATGCCGGTCGAGCCACCAGGCGAGCGGGCTGAACCAGAAAATCGCGCGATGCAGAAGCGAAAGGTGGCGAGTGAGCGCGTCCCGCCGCGCGACGTGCGATACCTCGTGCGCGACGACGGCATCGAGCTTGGCATCGTCCCACTCGCGCCAGCCGGAGGGCAGCAGAATGGTAGACCGGAGCGCGCCCATGGTGACGGGCACAGAAATGAATTCGGATGCCGCAGCCTGCGGAATGAAGGCCAGACCCGAGGCGTAGGCGCGGGAGGCAAGCCTCAGGGTTACGCGCGGTTCGTCGATCCGTTGCGAGGCTTGTAACAGCCGGCGGCCGAATGCGAGCCCGACGAAGAAGCGTGCGAAAAGCAGCAAAGCGACGGCAAGATAAATCCCGGTCGCGACGACGCTCCACTGCATCGAAGCTGGAAATGATGGGGAGATCGCAGGATAGGGCGCTACGAGCGGAGGGTTGGTCGGCGGCGTTTCGCTAGCCGGAGACAATGACGAAGCGTGGGCCGCCGCCGAGACTGGCTTCAGAATGTGGGTGAGAGTTAGTCTTTCGCCCCGCTGGGGCTTGTCCGCGTCTACCTTTTCCCCACGGCTTGCGTCGTGGGCTGCATTCTGACGCCGCTCCGCGGCTAAAAGGGGCGAGCGTTGTTCCACGGTGCCGCCGAACATCTCGTTCTCCCGCACACTCTTCAATGCGTGCTGAAGAAACGCCGGCACGGGAATCGGCAGCGGCGGCAGCATCCATCCCAGCAAAGGCATGGCGAGGGCGGCGTAGAGCACCGCAGTCCAGGTGAAGAGGCGCATCGAAGTGGTCTTTACGCGAAATGCAGCCAGCCCGAGCCCGGCTGCGGCACCGAGCACGAGGGCGCGTGCAGCAGGATTCGCGAGCTGCGCCAGAAGGTTCGTGGACGCTTGCAGGCCAGAGGTGGGGATCATGGCTTTTCTTCCTCTCTTTCCGCGATCTTGCGAGCCAGCCGTTCCAGTTGTTTGCGGTTGAGTACGGCGTTGTCCACCATGCCGAGGACGAGTTGCTCGGCTGATCCGCCGCAAAAACGGTCGATGATGCCCTTCACGGCGCGCACGGCGACGTTCTGGCGCGCGTCCGCCGCTTTGTAAATAAACGTGCGGCCTTCAATCTCGTGGCTGAGGTAGCCCTTTTCTTCCAGGCGGCGCAGCACGGTGCGGATGGTGGAGTCCTTCATGGGACGGGAGGAGGCGAGCGCTTCGCGGCAGGCTTCAGCGGAAGATGGACCATGGGTCCAGACGTAGTCCATGACGAGTTGCTCGACTTCACCCAGATTCTTTAGACGCGCTTGCCTTATGTTAGTCATTGTAGCGTTACAAGATGTAACACTAAGATGAGCGGAAGTCAAGCGGGAACCTCAGCCTGCCACCGGATCTTTGCTGACACGTCCACAATTTGGAACCTGAGCCGGAAGGAATCTCTCTTCATACTTGCGGCTGGCCGGTAGGGCAGGTGAAAAGCATGAACCACAGAGGACACAGAGATTCACGGAGGAAGACCTTCAATGTTGTCGCGTGTGGGCCGGAGCATTAAAATAGCAATTCTTCAACAGGTGGACCCATGCCTCCCACTCTCGGCAACGGCAAGATCTGCTACATCGAGATTCCTGCGACAGACGTTGCGCGCTCGGCCGACTTCTATCAACGTGTCTTCGGCTGGAACATACGGCAACGCGGGGATGGCAGTACTTCCTTCGACGATGGCGTCAACGAAGTCAGTGGGACATGGGTTGTGGGGTGCCCGCCTGCTACCCAGCCCGGTCTGCTGGTTTACATCATGGTGGACAGCGTCGCCGCCACGCTCGAGTTGATCATCGCGAACGGGGGCGAAGTTGAACAGCTGATCGGCGCGGATGCTCCTGAGATTACCGCCAGATTCCGCGACCCGGCAGGAAATGTGATCGGGATCTACCAACACCCCGCCTGAAGCGGCGGGTAGTCGACTTCACGCGCAGCGATCCTCGCTGAATCCACGCAAGGAATCCCGTCAGGTCAGCTATTGGGGCTTCTGCTCGGCGTCGGTCTTCTTCTTGGCGAGGGAGCGGACGTAGTTCACCAGGTCCCAATTCTCCTCGGTCTTGACGCGCGGACCTTCGGGCGGCATGTCGTTATGGCCGTTTTTGATGATGTAGAAGACCTCGCCGTCGGTCCGGTCCTTGAGCGTGGCCGGATCGGTGAAGTCCGCAAGCGTGAGCTTCATATCCTGCGCGGTCTCGCCTTTGCCGTTGCCGTCTTTGCCGTGGCACATAGCGCAATCGAGGGTCCACCACTTCTTGGCGCGGGTGATGGACTCGGGCGTGAACTTCACCGGATTTGGCTGCTTAATGGCTTCGACCGGGATCGCCGCGTAGGTCGGAGTCTTCTGCGGTGTCGGGGTTGAGGGTTGCTGCGCGGATAGCGCGGGTGCGAAGAGTAAAAGAGCGGGAAGAACCAGTGTGAATCTGGACACAGGAACCTCCTCTTAAGAGTTAAGAGTGACCTACAAGAGAATTGTAGCACTGAGCGGGCACGCATCTGGCGCGATGGAGACCTATTCACAAGAAGCCGTAGAGACGTTGCTTGCAACGTTGCGCTCTCACCATCGTCCGGAATGGCGCAAGCAGAGAAGTGCAAGCTACGTCGCTACGACCTCGGCAAGGTAGAATGGAAGCGGGTTCTGTATGCATCGCATTTACCTCGACAATAACGCCACCACCCCGGTCCTGCCCGAAGTGTTCGAGGCGATGCGGCCCTATTTCGGGGATCAATTCGGAAACGCCTCCTCCATCCACCATCACGGGCAGCAGACCCGGGCAGCGGTAGAGGACGCACGCGAGTGGGTGGCCGCGTTGCTCGGCTGCCGCGCTGCGGAGATTGTTTTCACCAGCGGCGGTACGGAGGCCGACAATCTCGCCATTGCGGGCCTGGTTGGCGCGGGGGATCACGTCATCACGTCGAGCATCGAGCATCACGCGGTGTTGTTAGCCTGCAAGCATCTGGAAGAGATTGGCGCGGAAGTGACGGTTCTGCCGGTGGACGGCCGCAGCCTGGTCGATCCGGCCGATGTGCGCCGCGCGCTGCGTCCGAACACGAAGCTGATCTCCGTCATGATGGCGAACAACGAGACCGGAGTACTGCAGCCGGTGGAGGAGATCGGAAGAGTCGCGGCCGAAGCGGGTGTTTGTTTTCACACGGACGCGGTGCAGGCGGCCGGCAAAGTTGCGATTGATGTGAAGCGAATCGGTTGCCATGCGCTCTCGATTTCCGGCCATAAGATGCACGCGCCACAGGGCGTGGGAGCGCTTTACGTGCGGAAGGGAACTCGCCTGCAGCCGCTGTTCTACGGTGGCAGGCACGAGCGTTCGCTGCGCGCGGGCACGGAGAACGTCCCGGGAATTGTTGGTCTGGGCAAGGCCGCACAGTTGGCGAAAGCAGCGCTGGACCGCGGCGACGACAAGAAGATGGCTGCCATGCGCGACCGGTTGCAGCAGGGAATCCTCGCGCAGGTAGAGGAAGCCGGGGTGAACGGTGACGGTGCGGTGCGCGTGCCGAATACTACGAACATTCACTTCGACCACATCGACGGCGAAGCCCTGGTGATTGCCTTGGATCTGAAGGGCGTCGCCGTATCGACGGGTGCTGCCTGCTCGTCGGGCGCAATTGAGCCGTCGCATGTGCTGGTGGCGATGGGCCTAAGGGCGGATCAGGCTCGGGCGAGCATTCGCTTCAGCCTGGGCAAGCAGACGGTCGCCGAGGATATCGATTTCGCCCTCGCGCTCGTGCCGGAGATCGTTGCGCGACTGCGGGAGCTGTCGCCGGTATACAGGAAGGCCGCTCTTAGCTCTTAGCCTTTGGCTCTTGGCCTCCGCGGTTCGTGCTTGCTTCAAGCCAAGAGCCAGAAGCTAAAAGCTAAAAGCTAAAAGCTAGGAGCTAGAAGCTGAGTACCGAAACCATTGCCGTAGCCATGTCGGGCGGTGTGGATTCTTCCACCGTCGCGGCGATGCTCCGCGCCGACGGACACAACGTGATCGGCCTGACCATGCAGCTCTGGAACCAGAGACGCCTGGCCGGGAAAGAGGGCATGCCCGAGTCCGTGCAGGGACGCTGCTGTTCGCTCGACGACGTCTACGACGCCCGTCGCGTGGCCCAGCAGATCGGCATCCCCTACTACGTGGT
>JADGNP010000021.1 GCA_017883425.1 Candidatus Sulfotelmatobacter sp.
CGGCAAGATGCCGGCGCTACTTTGTTGCGTTTTCTGTGATGCATATCACAGGTTGCGGTACGAGAAGTCACACCCCAATTTCGGTTGGACAGGCGAAACTCAATCATCCTATGAACGAGTATGGAATCCTGAATAGCCGCAAGCGCGCCTTGATCGCCCTGGTTCACTCGTTCGTCTTCCTGGGGATTGCGATGCACGGCTTCGCTTCGCCCAAAGCCGGAGTTTTGCTGCACGGGTCCGGCGCAACGGCCGAAATCATTCTGATCGGGATTTACCTTACCGTGGGGTCGATCCTCGCCTGGCTCGTAAGCATTGCGCGTTGCGCGAAAGAGCGTGTCTATTTCGCCCTGTGCGCCAGCAGTGCAACCTTTGGCCTGCTGCGCACCATTTTCGGAGACGCCGCTCTGCCCGCCGCCCAGTATTTGCGCGTAATCATGCTGACTGCCGCGGTGGTTGTAGGCACCTGGATTTTTCGTTCCTTCTCGCGTCCCGTGCCAGAAGACGCCCTCCCCGACTGAAACTTTCCCCCAGAACAAGAAAGCCGCCCGGGATCAATCCCGGGCGGCTGGTACGTGGAGGTCGGGCGAGGTCTGCTTCGACCGAGTTCCTGACGGTCTTTTATGACAGGAAGAATTCTTTGGTCAGAGTGGCCCAGTCTTCGTCGGGCATGTGGGCGGTGATGTCATCGACCGCCACGCCGCCATCCTGCGCCAGCGCGCCCACGGCCATCGGGAACCTGCTTTGCAGGCGCAGGGCGGACTCTTCTGTAAACAACCGCGCCAGCTTTCCGCCCATCAGGTTGCGGAAGTTAATCTTCGCATCGGGAGCCTGCACGGTCAGCAGCCAGCCGTCTCCGTAGGGATCCTTCCGCGCCAGTTCCGGATCCTTCATGACGGCCTCATTGATTGCAGTCACGGTACCCTCGATCGGCGAAACCATGTCTACCGACTTGCCGTCGCGGATGATGGTCCAGATCTTCTGTCCCTGGCGAACCCAGCGTCCGCGCTGCGGCAGCGCGATGCTCTCAATCTTTCCTACGAGTTTCGAGGCGAAATCGTCGATGCCCACCCGCACCAGCTCGTGGCTCTCACTCAGCGCCCAGGTGTGCCCGGCGTGATAGCGCAGGTTTTCTGGAACCTGGAAGCCTGCGACCATCGCCGGAACGACCCGCGACGCCGCTTCACGATTCGCTGTCCGAAGAACGGGCTGTTTCACCAGTTGCTTTTGTCCACGCACGTAATCAATCAGTAGAAAGATTGCGAATGTCAGCAGTACCATGATGACTGTCATAACCCACCTCGCCCGGAGTTCCCTTTTGCTTCTGGGTCACTCACGCCTTTCCTAAAGGCAATCGCCAAGCCAAACTCAAACGCGCTGCGGAATACACGACGCCGCGTGTGCATCCCTTGCACTGTGAATGAGATAGCGACATGCGTGTCAGCACCAGCACGACGCGTGCAAAGAAACACAGCATCAATTCATGATGAACATCGCAACAGGAAGTGGAGCAATCTGCATGAATCACGGCATGCAGCGCATTCGAACTAGCGTGCTATCAACAACTTGGCTTAAACGCAGCTGCTGATGCAATCCGCATCACGGCGCTGCTGCAAAAAACAACGCACAGCCCCGGCAACCGACGCTGCGAAACCCTATTGACCAGCGTCACGCGCAGGAGTGATGCAGGTCACGGCTGAGAACTTGTGAATTGATGAAAATCCTAGCTGTCTGAAGCTGCTGAATTTCGCGACAGCCTCCGATCTGATGAGGTAAGCAGCTTATTACCGGTACGATTCCCGTCTGTTACGCCGGCAAACGCTCCTTGTTCCTCATTCAGCTCAGGCGTCGGTCGAAAGGATTTCCGGGCGGCTTTGTCTACTGGGACAGCCACGCCCGGAAGAAACTTCATGAGCAAAGCCCTTTTATATGATTCCACGGTCTGCATCGGCTGCAAGCAATGCGAACAGGCCTGCGCGAGCCAAAACAAGCTCCCATACAACGACGCCATTGCCGCCGAAGAAATACAGTCCGAACACAAGATGACGGTCGTGCTCACGCGCGGCGACAAGTTTATGCGCCGCTTGTGCATGAATTGCACCGATCCTTCGTGCGCGTCGGTTTGTCCCGTCGGCGCGCTCCAGAAGACTGCCCTCGGCCCCGTTACCTACGATGCCTCGAAGTGCATGGGCTGCCGCTACTGCATGGTGGCGTGCCCCTTCAGCGTCCCCAAATACGAATGGGGCAAGCTCGTCCCCAAGGTGCAAAAGTGCACCATGTGTCCCGATCGCGTGGCCCAGGGAAAAGCGACGGCCTGCGCGGAAATCTGTCCCACGGGCGCCACCAAGTTCGGCGAGCGCGACGACTTGATCGCCGAGGCCCAGAAACGGATCCGCGACAATCCGGGCAACTACGTGGACCACATTTACGGGCTCGAAGAAGTGGGCGGCACGTCGGTGCTGCTGCTCTCCGCCGTTCCGTTCGAGACCTTTGGCTATCGCTCCGGCCTTTCCAAAGATCCCATGCCCATGCTCACCTACCGGGTCCTGTCGCACATCCCCGACTTCGTTCCTCTGGGTGGAATGGTACTGGGCGGCATCTGGTGGATCACACACCGCCGCGAAGAAGTAGCCCTCGCCGAAGGTCGCGATTCGGCGTCCGGCAAATCGACCGATAAGTCAACAGACACGAAGACCGCCAACCAGAATGGGAGGAAGCCATAATGGCCCGCACCACCACGTTCAGGTTCACCTTCTGGAAGGTTGTCTTCCTTTTCTTGATGGCCGCCGGCCTCTATGCCACCTTCGTCCGCTTCACTCAGGGTCTGGGCGCTTCGACTCACCTCAGCGATCAATTCCCCTGGGGCATCTGGATCAGCTTTGACGTGCTCTGCGGCGTCATGCTGGCGGCCGGCGGATTCACTCTCACCGCCGCTGTCCACATTCTCAACATCAAGCGGTTGCACTCCATCATCCGGCCGACGATTCTCACTGCATTCCTCGGCTACATCCTGGTTTGCGCGGCCCTGATGTTCGACTTGGGCAAGCCCTACAACATATGGCATCCCCTCATCATGCGGAATCCCCACTCCGTGATGTTCGAGGTGGCCTATTGCGTGATGCTCTACACCGCGGTGCTCGCGCTTGAGTTCTCGCCCATTGTGTTGGAGCGCTTTAACCTGCAAAAGCCACTCAAGGTGGTCCGCGCCATTCTGATTCCGCTGGTGATCTGCGGCGTGATTCTCTCCACGCTGCATCAATCTTCTCTCGGCACGCTCTATCTGATTGTTCCCGAAAAACTGCATCCCTTCTGGTACAGCCCGCTGCTGCCGGTGTTCTTCTTCCTCTCCGCCATCGCCGTGGGATTAGCCATGACGATCTTCGAATCGTCCCTGAGTTCCAAGCATTTCGGGTTGCAGCTGGAACTGCCCGTGCTGCAGGAACTCGGCCGTGTATTGGTGGTGGTGCTCGGAGTCTATGCAATCCTCCGCTTCGAAGACTTGGCAAATCGCGGCGCACTCAAGCTGGCGCTGCAACCGGGATACGAGATGTACCTCTTCTGGCTGGAGATCTCGCTCTGCATCATCCTTCCCCTGCTGCTGTTGGTACAGCCCAAGGTGCGATCCAGCCCCAACGGGCTCTACTTTGCCGCGGTGCTGGTCGTTCTGGGTTTCATCACCAACCGCATGAACGTGAGCATCACGGGATTCGAAGGTTCCACCGGGGTTCGCTACTTCCCCAAGTGGACCGAGTTGGCCGTCACCGGAATGATCATCTCCGCCGGCTTCGCGCTCTTCGGCCTGGCGGTGAAGTATTTGCCCATCTTCCCTGGAGTGGAAATCATTCCGGAGCGGTTACCAGAGCTCGAGACCGCGGTGCCGGAAGTTTCCCCGGTATTGGACAATGTCGGAGACTGAACCAACTCGCAGTCGCTGGTTGCATCTGACTTTTACCCTCAGCGCCAAGCTGAACATACTCTTGCTCGGCGCCATGGTCGTGATCTTCGCTCTGCTGGGCTATCTCAACGTTCGCCTGCACCGCCAGCATCTGGAACAAAACACTCTGCTCAGCGCGGAACGCGTCAGCGACGCCATCAAACACAGCACCACCGAATACATGCTCCGCAACGATCGAGAACGTCTATACCACTCGATCCAGACCATGGCGGCTGAGCCCGGCGTGGAGAAGATCCGCATCTTCGATCAGGAAGGCAGAATCACCTACACCACCGATTCGGCGGAACAGAACCACGTCGTCGACAAGACTGCGGAAGCCTGCTATGCCTGCCACGCGCAATCTCAACCCCTGGCGCGTCTGAATCGCCCCGATCGTTTCCGCATTTATCGCAGCGCCGCGGGAGCCCGCGTCCTCGGCATCATTACTCCCATTGAGAATCAGCCGGCCTGCTCCAACGCCGCCTGCCATGCTCATCCCGAGCAGCAGCAGATCCTGGGCGTCCTCGACACCAACCTTTCGCTGGCCAAGGCCGACGTCCAACTCGCCGAGAGCAGCCGCCGCATGATTGCCTACACCGGCTGCGCCCTGTTGTTGATCGCGCTTCTGAGTTGGTTCTTTGTCTGGCAAGTCGTGGGACGCCCCGTAAAAGCGCTCGAACGCGGCACCGAACACCTCGCCGCGGGGAACCTGGGCTATCAGATTGACGTGCAGTCCAAGGATGAGATCGGCGAACTCGCGCACTCCTTCAACGATATGAGTCGCCAGTTGCAATCGGAGCACAACGAGAACCTCGCCTGGACCCACACCCTCGAACAGCGTGTCGAGCAAAAGACCCGGGAACTCAAGCGCGCCCACGAGCATGCTCTGCATACCGAGAAGATGGCCTCCATCGGCAAGATGGCCGCCGTGCTCGCGCATGAAATCAACAATCCGCTCTCGGGCATCCTCACCTACGCCAAGCTGCTGCGCAAGTGGATAGCTCGCGAAGAGACGCCCAGCGATGACGTTGGCCGCCGTCGCCGGCAGGAAATCTGCGAGTCCCTCGACCTGATCGCTTCCGAGAGCCGCCGCTGCGGCGATCTGGTGAAGAATCTGCTCACGTTTTCCCGCACCACGCCCATGAACCTGCAGCCCGCGAACCTGAACCAGGTTGTCGACCGTTCCCTGCGCCTGGTGCAACACCAATTGGATCTCGCAGGAATTCAAGTGCAGCCGCAACTCGATCCCGATCTGCCCCCAGTCCTGTGCGACGCGGCCCAGATCGAGCAGGTGATCCTCGCGCTGGTCATGAATGCCCTGGACGCCCTGCCGCAAGGCGGCAATCTGTGGATCACGACCGGTTTCAGCCACGAACCCGACCACGTCCGCATTGTGGTGCGCGACGACGGCTCCGGCATTCCACCCGAAATCCTCCCGCGCATCTTTGAGCCTTTTCTCACCACAAAGGAAACGGGACGCGGCGTCGGGCTGGGCCTGGCCATCAGCCACAGCATTCTCGAGCGCCACAACGGAAGCATTGAGGTGCAGTCCGAGGCCGGCCGGGGCACGACTTTTACCGTAACTCTGCCCTGGGATGCGGACGCCGAGAAGATCACTCCGTCCCCGGCCAACGAGATTGCCGGTACTGCTAGCGGGAGGTGACCAAACGTGGAAACACAAGGCAAGTTACTGATCGTCGACGACGAACTCAGCGTCCGCGATTCACTCGGAAAATGGTTTCGCGAGGAAGGCTACGAAGTCGGAACCGCCGAAAGCGCCAGCGATGCGCTCACCCGCATGGCCGAGAATAAGTGGGATCTCGTGTTGCTCGACATCAAGATGCGAGGCACTGACGGCATCGAACTGCAGCGCCGCCTGCACGAGATGGACCCCGACCTGATCGTCATCATGATGACGGGCTATGCCTCGGTGGAAACCGCGGTCACTGCCCTGAAGAACGGCGCCTATGACTACGTGAGCAAGCCGCTCGATCCGGACGAGATCGCTCATCTTGTGAAAAACGCCCTCGCCCACCGCCGCGCGGAAAAGGAAAACGTCCGCCTACGCGAAACCGTCGCCGAAGCCACGCGTCCCGGCGAACTTGTGGGACAGAGTACGGCCATGCGCAAGGTATTCGAGGCCATCGAAACCGTCGGTCCGACCGATGCCAACGTCCTGATCACGGGGGAGAGCGGAACCGGTAAAGAGCTTGTGGTGCGGGCCATTCACGCCGCCAGCATGCGCCGCTTCCATCCCCTGGTCGTGATCCACTGCGGCGCCCTGACCGAGACGCTGCTGGAAAGCGAGTTGTTTGGCCACGAGAAAGGCGCCTTCACCGGAGCGCAGTACCGCAAGAAGGGAAAATTTGAAATCGCCGAAGGCGGTACCGTGTTTCTCGACGAAATCGGCGACATCAGCCTGAAGACTCAAACCGACCTGCTGCGCGTCCTGCAAGAGCGTGAGATCACCCGCGTGGGCGGTAACCAGGTCATCAAGGTCGATTTCCGTTGCGTAGCCGCCACCAACAAGAGCCTTGAAAGCATGATCGAAGAAGGCACGTTCCGTCCCGATCTCTTTTACCGGCTCAACGTGTTCCGCATCGAGCTGCCCGCGTTGCGCGAGCGCCGGGAAGACATTCCCCCGCTCGTCGAACACTTCTTGCGCAAGTTCGCTCTCGCCATGAACAAGCAGGTCACGCGCATTTCGCCCGCCGCCATGGATCAGTTGCAGCAGCAGCCGTGGATGGGCAACGTGCGCGAACTGGAAAACGCCGTGGAGCGCGCGATGGTCGTGGCACAAGAACCCGAACTGCGCGAACAGGACTTCATCTTCAAGTCGCAGCCCGCCCTGGCCGCCGCCGGCAAGAGTCTGGACGAAATCGAGCGCGCCCACATCCTGCGCGTTCTTGAGGAGTGCGGCGGCAACCAGAGCCGCGCCGCCGAGGTTCTCGACATCGACCGCGTCACGCTCCATCACAAGCTTAAGCGCTACGGCTGGACGCGCTCTCCGGTGGAAACTCGAAACTAAAGGTCGATGTCGGCTTTGATCAACCGCGCGATAAAGCTGGCCTGAATGAACATGGTGCACCTGCTTCCGGTCGGTAAGGTGGATGTCGCACTGCTGCGGGACTTGCGCGCCGCAATTCCCCAGTGTCTCCACGTGGCCTGCGAGATTCTCCCCTTTGAACTCGATCCCGCCCCGGCCTATCACGCCGAGCGCCAGCAGTATCATTCCTCCGAAATCCTGCAGCGCATGCAGGCGCTGGTACGCTCGCGTGACTGGCGGCTACTCGCCGTTGCCGACGTCGATCTCTACATCCCCATCCTGAAATACGTCTTCGGAGAAGCCCAAATGGCCGGCCCGTGCGCCGTAGTTTCCGTTCACCGCCTGCGCCAGGAGTTCTACGGCCTCGACCGCGATGATGCCCTGCTCAGTCAGCGTCTCCTCAAAGAATCCGTCCACGAGTTGGGCCACACCCTGGATCTCCGCCACTGCCAGGACTACAGATGCGTCATGGCCTCATCTCATGCCGTAGAGTGGATTGACCTGCGAGAGAGTACGCTATGCGATTCCTGCCGCTCCCAGGTGGAATTGAAGACGGCTGTGCCGGGAAGGCGCAATTGACAGTGGCACGGAAAGGAAGCGGTTCGTATCAGGCTATGCCCTCGGGCATGCCGGGAATGCCTTCAATCGATCGCTCCTTTAGAGGCTGCGGAAGAACTCGCATTCCGCTCTGCAGCGCCTGAAGAGGCTGCGGAAAAACTCACAGATGCGCGCATTACGTGGAAGAGCGGCCCTTCAGGGCCGCGTAAGCCACGTGAAATCAGTGCGGGCTTCAGCCCCTGTGATCGTTGCTTCTTCGGAAGATTGCGTTTTTCCTCAGCCTCTTTAGGCGCTGCCGCGCGTTGATTCACGCCACCCAAACCCGCTTCCCGTAGTAAGCTTCCGCCATAAATCAAGTCCAGCGAGGTGACCATGCTGCAGGGCCAAACAGCTCTGGTAACTGGGGCGAGCCGGGGTATCGGGAAGGAAATTGCTCTTGAGTTGGCGCGGAATGGGTACCGCGTTGCGGTGAACTATTACAACGATCCGGCGCCTCTGGTGGATGCGACTATAGCTGAGATTCGCGCCCTGCCAGCCGTCGCACTGCCCATTGATATCCTGCCCATTGAGGCCGACATCCGGTCCAGCAGCCAGGTGACGGCAATGTTCGAACGCGTGATCGGCGCGTTCGGGCGGCTCGATCTTTTGGTCAACAATGCCGGAGTGCAGACCTGGAAGCCGCTTCTCGAAGTGACCGAGGAAGAATGGGACCTGGTCGTCGACACGAACTTGAAAGGCTGCTTCCTCTGCACACAACAAGCTGCCAGGCACATGAAAGACCACGGCGGCGGTTCGATCGTGAATCTCGGCTCGGGCTGCAATAAACTCGCGTTCCCGTCCCTGGTGGCCTACACGGCGAGCAAGGGCGGAATAGAGATGTTCACCAAAGAGGCCGCCGTCGAGTTGGGCCGTTATGGGATAAGGGTGAACTGCATTGCACCCGGGTCGATTGAGTCCGAACGCACCCGAGCGGAGGACCCGGACTACGCGGGCACCTGGTCCAAGCTGACCCCCTTGGGGCGCGTGGGCACCGCAGCCGACATTGCGCCAACCGTGGTTTTTCTCGCCAGCAAGGGAGCATCGTTCATCAGCGGACAGACCATTTGGATCGATGGAGCGCTGTTCACGAAAGCGCAATGGCCGTATCAGAAGTGAGCGTTTCAAGAACTATGTGGGGACAGCCGCCCTCGGCTGTCCGTCGAGCGAAGCTCGACGGGTTTGCCAGGACCGAACTCTGAGACAATATCGCAGACCGAGCCGAAACGGCACAAACCCGCTCCTCGTAGTAAACTTCCGGCATGATGCCAAAACACTTTATGACCGTATGCGTTACCGTCCTTCTGAGCCTGACGATCGGCGGACTCGCCTTTGCGCAGGCCAGCAAAAGACATGAGCAGGCAGTGCAGCAAAAACCTTTTGGCACGAACGATGGGAGGCCCGTCAACTTGTACACGCTAACCAATGCAAACGGTGTCGAAGTCGACACGATGAATTATGGCGGCATCATTCTTTCGATCCGCGTCCCCGACCGCAAAGGCCAGTTTGCCGATATTGTCCTCGGCCACGAGAATCTCGACGGCTACATTCCGAATCCGCCGTACATCGGCGCCATTGTCGGACGCTATGCCAACCGCATCGCCAACGGCACCTTCACGCTCGATGGAAAGACTTACACCTTGCCCAAGAACGACGGCCCCAACACTCTGCACGGCGGCACCGACAAGACTTTCAACAAGGTCGTCTGGGATGGCGAACCCCTGAAAGGCAAAGCTGGCGTCACTTACACCTACCTCAGCAAAGACGGCGACGACGGCTTTCCCGGGAACGTCAAAGTCCGGGTGACCTACACGCTGACCAACGACAACGAACTGGTCATCGACTACGAGGCGACCACCGACAAGGCGACGCCCATCAACCTAAGCCAGCATAGTTATTTCAATTTGGCCGGACAAGGTACCAGCGACATTCTGAATCACGAACTCATGCTCAACGCCGACCGTTTTACCCCGGTCGATAAGAATCTCATCCCCACCGGTGAACTCCGTCCCGTCAAAGGAACGCCTCTCGATTTCACCACGTCCACCAAAGTCGGAGCCCGCATCGACGACACCTACGATCAGATGGTTCTTGGCCATGGCTACGACCACAACTGGGTTATCACCCGCAAAGGCGACGGCCTCACCCTGGCCGCGCGCATGTACGAACCCACCAGCGGCCGCGTGCTGGAAGTTTCCACCACGCAGCCCGGCGTTCAGTTCTATACGGGAAATTTCCTCGACGGCACCGTTACCGGAAAGCAAGGCCACGTCTACAAGCACCGCTACGGCTTCTGCCTCGAAACCCAGCACTTCCCCGACTCGCCGAATCATCCCGACTTCCCGAGCACAGTCCTGAAGCCCGGAGAGACGTTCCGGTCGAAGACGGTCTTCAAGTTTTCGACGAAGTGAGGATGGGCGAAAGGAATACAGCCGCGTCCCGTAGGGATGCATGACAATAGCCCGGCGTTTTTAACGCCGGGTACGCGTGGAAGTTTGGAAATCTCCGTCCCGTTAGGGACGGCTGAAATTGCGAGTGGAGTCGAGGGCGTTTCAGCCGTGCCTACGGCACGGGGAGATTCTGGAGCCACCTACCCGCCGCTGAAAGCGGCGGGCTTTTGTCAGAGGTCCCTACGGGACCGGCCGGGAGCCCCACCGGCGAATTGCTTTATGGAAGGGAACGCTCAACGAAACTCGGCCCCGCTGTTCCGGTCGAATAACGACGCTACTCCCCCCTCAACTCCTCCACCAGAGCCTTCTCCACTTGCTTGCAATGCTCCGCCTTGAGCTTTGCCCCGCCCGACGTCAGATAAAACGTATCAATTGCCATCTGCCCTTCAGTGTCGATCAGGGCGATCTCAATATTGCACTCCTGGTCCGACAGGCACGATGCAATCCGATGCAGCAGCCGCGGACGGTCCTGCGTAATCACCTGCACCAGCGTGCTGGTCGAGGAGCACGAATCGTCAAACTCAATCTTCGTTTCGACTTTTACCTTCGCGATCGCTCCCTTCTCCGACCGTTGCCGGTCCCGCAGCATCTTCTCCAGATCGGCCTCGCCCAGCAGCACATCGTTCACACTGCGCTTGAAGCGCTCCCACTCCGAAAGATTCAGCTCCAGCGTCCGGAATCGGTCCGTAAAGTAAAGTGTGTCGACCACGGTCCCAGCCTCATTCGAGAACGCATTGGCCTTCACAATATTCATTCCCCAGGCCGCCAGCACTCCCGCCAGCTTGGCAAACAGAAACGGACGATCCCTCGTCACCAGCGTCAGCTCATACCAGTGCCGCCCGCGCTTCAACTCGACCTGCACCGGATCTGTGCCCAACTCGTCCGCCATCCCCAGGTGCCGCATCACTTCTTCGGCGGCGTGGACCAGCAAGTACCTCTGCGGAAATCCCTCCAGGAAGTCTTTGAACTTGCTGCTGGTCACCGGTGCCAGCGACCGCAGCCGCGCCAGCTTTTCATCATTCACATCGGCGTGCACCCGCTGGTCGGCGCTGCGGTTCAGGTAATTCTCGGCTCCCATGTAAAGCTGCCAGACGTTCTCCGCCTTCCACGGTGTCAACGCCTCCGGATTCACGGCCTTGATGTCGGCGTAAGTCAACAGGCAAAGCATCTTCAAGCGCTCCGGCGTTCCCACCTTGTCGGCAAACGCCGCTACCGTCTCCGGATTGAAAATGTCGCGCCGCAGCGCCGCCGACAGTTCCAGGTGACTGGCGATCAGGAACAGCACTTCCGCCCGCTCCTTGGGATCCATGTCCAGCCGGTCCATCGCGCGGTCCGCAATCTCCAGGCTGGCCTTCACGTGATTGCCGCCAAGCACGCCCTTGCCCGTGTCGTGCAGCAACAACGCGAGGTGCAGCAGTTCCGGATTTTCCAGTTCGCCGAGCAGTCCTGCGTAGCGCTTATCCCACTCCGACTGCGACTGCTTCAGCCGGTGCAGGCTCTCGATCGCCAGAAACGAGTGCTCGTCCACCGTGAACCGATGATAGAAATCGCGTACCACCAGCGAGTCGATGAGCTTCAGTTCCGGCAACAGCAGCGTCAACAGCCGCAGCGAGTGCATGGCGCGCAGCGCGTCGGCAGCATACGGCTGCAGCAAGGTTTCCTGCAGGTACAACCAGAGTTCCGCTCCCCGCGGCGGCATCGAGGCCAGCGCCGGAAGCGCCTGCTCGATGCGGTACTCGGTGGTCGCGCTCAACTTCAGCCCGTGGTGCGCCATGAAATGGAACATCCGCAGCAACACCTCAGGATCCTGCAGCGCCGATGGCTGCTGCAGAAAGATGAGCCCATCCACCACGGAAAAATCGGGCGTTGTCAGCCGGGACCGCCAGCTCTGCACCTGCCGGTAAAGCGCCGACCACGCCTCCGGAATTTCTTCCAGCAGTTGCGTGACGGTCCGCTGCACGGCGCGCGCATGCCCGAAATAAATCCGCATCCAGTCCGCGGCCGAGAGTTCCGCTGAGTCCGCGGCTCCAACCGTTGCTCCCACCTTGCGCGCCGCGGCTTCGTCCTGGGCTTCCCAGCTCAGCGCGTTGTCGTCGCGCCCATGCCGGAAGTGCAGGAAGCATCGCGCCGACATCAGAAAATCCAGCGCAGCCTCCAATTGCTTGCGCACCGGAGCCCGCAGCGAACTCGCATCCGGCCAGTCGTGCAGCTTGTCCATCGCCGAAATCAGGGCCAGCCAGCAGGCCACGTTGCAGTCGCGCAATCCGCCCGGCGCCTCTTTCAAATTCGGCTCCAGGTGATAGAGCGTCATCCCGTACTTCGCATGCCGCTCGCGCGTGACCTCCGCCAGCCCCTGCAGCAGAGCCTTGGACTCCCGCATCACCAGCTTGGGGATTACCTTGTCATGAAGCCGCCGGAACAGGTCGCGATCGCCCGCGAGATAGCGGCAGTCGAGAAGAGAAATGGTGAACTCGGTATTGTTGGCGTCGAAGCGGTCGCACTCGCTCAGCGTCCGCGACGCCGGACTGAGCTTCAGCCGCAGGTCCCACAATTCCTGCGAAAAGCGGCGAACGGGATCTTTGAAGGCCTTCTCCGCTTCGTGGTCCCCAAAAAGAAAAAGCAGATCGATATCGGAATAAGGAAACAGCCATCCCCGCCCGAATCCTCCCGTGGCCACCAGCGCAAAGTTGGCAGGCTTGGCCTCGTCGGGCGAAACGATATCGCGCCACAGCCGTGCGAGGATGTCTTCCACCAGCCGTGTGCGTTGCGCCACGGCCGCGCGCCCGTCCCCGGAGGCCTCGAACTCCCGCTGAATGCGCGCCGACTCGTCGCTGAGGGAACCCCGTAGTTCGCCGATCAATGAGGACGCTGCCATCATGAAAGTAATGCACTTCCCGTGATGCTTGGGGGAAAGGCCACTTCAACTGCTACCTATCACATGCTTTCCAGTCGCGTCCTGAGGCCATGTGGGGACAGCCGCTTTCGGCTGTCCGGCGGAGCGAAGCTCCGCGGAAGCCGGGATCCAAAGCACCTACAGAGCTCCCTCACCACGCTCGTCATTGCGAATGCGGATCGCTTCATCCACACGGGACAGAAAAATCTTCCCGTCTCCGATCTTCCCCGTACGCGCCGCTCCCAGGATGGCCTGCACCGCCTTCTCCACCATTGCTTCGGCCAGCACCATCTCGAGCTTCGTCTTGGGAATGAGATCCACGCTGTACTCACGTCCGCGGTAGACCTCGGTGTGCCCCTTCTGCCGTCCGTGGCCGCGCACCTCGAGCACCGTCATGCCTTCGACGCCAATCTCATGCAGCGCAGTTTTCACCGCTTCCAGCTTGGAGTTTTGAATGATCGCCTCAATCTTCGTCATATATCGCCAAGTCCTGTTCTGCGTTCTTCACGCTGTCGCCGCGTCAGAATGCTCCACCCACTCCCGGCCAGCCTCTACGCCGATGCCTCCCAATAGTATCCCTCTTCTCCGTGTTGGGAGAGATCCAGTCCCTGCACTTCTTCCTCCTCTGGAATTCGCACGCCGATGGTTACATCCACCAGCTTCAAAATCGCCAGCGTCCCCACAATCCCCAGGCCCCAGGCAATGCCTACACCGACAAGTTGATTCAGCAGTTGATATAGGTTTCCTTCCAGCAGGCCGGAGGCCAGAACATTCCCCTGCGCATCCTTGAAGATCGGATTCACCGCGCTCACCGCGAAAACCCCGGTCAGCAGCGCCCCCAGCGTTCCGCCAGCCCCGTGCACCCCAAACGCATCCAGCGAATCGTCATAGCCGAACCTCGCCTTTACCTTGGCCACCATCCAGTAGCAGAAGACTCCAGCGATCAGCCCGATCGCCAACGCGGGCATCGGCTTCACAAAACCGGAAGCCGGAGTGATCGCCACCAGGCCGGCAACCGCTCCCGAAATTCCTCCCAGCACGCTGGGCTTGCCATTGCGAATCCACTCCGCTCCGGCCCATCCAAGGGCCGCGGCGGCGGCGGCAAAATGCGTCGCCACAAACGCGCTCGTAGCCAGGCTGCCGGCAGCCAGCGCGCTCCCGGCGTTGAATCCAAACCATCCCACCCACAGCATGCATGCGCCAATGAAGCTCAGCACGACGCTGTGCGGCGGCATCTGCTCTTTCGGAAATCCCACGCGCTTGCCCAGATACAGCGCGCACACCAGCGCTGAAACTCCCGAGGTGACATGCACCACTGTCCCGCCCGCAAAATCGAGCGTCGGGAATCGCCCACCCACGGACGCATTCAGCAGCCCGCCCTTGCCCCACACCATGTGGGCCATTGGGTCATAAACGATGATCGACCACAAAACCGTGAACACCAGCATGGCGCTGAACTTCATGCGCTCGGCGAATGCCCCCGCAATCAGCGCCGGAGTAATGATGGCAAACATCAACTGGTAGATCATGAAGGTCTGCGCCGGGATCGTCGGCGCGTAATCCGCGTCCGGCGCCGCTCCCACGCCCTTCAGAAAGATGTTGTGCAACCCTCCAATCAAACTATTCCCCGAGCCAAACGATAAGCTGTAGCTGAACAGACCCCACAGCACGGTGATCACCGCCATCAAGGCGAAGCTTTGCATCATCGTGCCCAGCACATTCTTCTTGCGCACCAGCCCGCCATAGAAGAGCGCCAGCCCCGGCCCGGTCATCATGAGCACCAGAGCCGAACTGGTCAGCATCCACGCATTGTCGGCGGAGCTCTTCGCGGCGGCGGCTTGTTGCTCCAGTCTGGCCAGCCGCGAATTCGTGTCCGTCGCTGGACTCGGCGCCACGGCTGCGTTCTGGGCACAAAGAACCGGCACGAACATCAAGACCAGCAAAACCGGCGCCAACCCGGCGATCAACCCTTTCCCGATAGACACCTCAAGCTTGCCCCCGTCCAAGGATTCAAATGCTGCCATACGCACACAATCGAAGAACGCATCACTCTACCGTCCGCGGCAGCTTCACGGAAATCGAAACTATTTATCGTGCCTATCAGGTTTTGTTATTGCAGGAGCTCAGAACTTGAACTGCTCGTCCAACTGCATAGGGCGTGGAGGCTGGGCAGCGACCGGCCTGCCGAACAGCGGCGAGACTGCGTTCCAATGTAGGTCAGCCCGCACGAAGCGCCTCAGGGCTGGTTGCTGTACACGTACTTCCCCGAAACCTGCGCCACCACGAACTTGCCCGGCAGCCGATCTGGCAGGCGATTTTGTTTCTCAGAAACTGGTGGCGTGGAGATAGCGCTCAAATGGGGATGAACCCATTCAAGTGTTACAGAGGATGACCCGCACCCACAAGCCGCTCGCGGTTGGTCGACGGAACTGGATCAGCGGTCGCCCGCTGGCAGACGAGCGACGAGGTTCCCCGAGACGCGTGCCGAGCCGTCTGCTGGTGGCGCGACTACGATGTCGAGTTGACAGGCCAGATTGAAACCGGACGAAACTACCGCCACGCAGGTTTCGGCGCGGGCGTCCATTCCGCGCCCATATCGTCGTCGGTGATAAGTCGCCGTGCCCCTAGCCGTTGGGCCAGCACGTCGCCGGCTTCCATGCCCAGTATCCGTGGGGGCTCTTTCACGCTATCCGCGAACGCATTGTAGGCGGCGAGTACGAGCTGTCCGCGGGGAGTGCTCCCATCGAAAATCTTCTTCCCATCGATCTGATACTGATTCAGTACCGAGAACCATCGTCGTTTGTCTAGAACAATTGGCGAGTCGCTGACCATCAGAAAGGTAATGACGCGCAGACCGTAGCTGTACTCATGGAGTCCCGTGATGAATACCTCGGGAGACTCGGTAGCGTTGTAATAATAAATGCCACCCGGCAGCAGGTGCTGTTTAACGATCTGCAGGAACTCCGTCGAGAGTACCTGCGAACTGTGATCGCGCCAATGGTATGAGGTATTGGCCACCATGACGTCGTACTTGATGTCGGGGTGTGCCAACAACCACCTGCGGCCGTCATCGATATAGATGTGGACCTTAGGATTGTGAAGCAGAGAGCGTACCTCAGGATATTGCGCGATCAATGGAAGATACCCAGGATTGATTTCCACAATGTCCAGGCTTTCCACCTCGGGGTTATTGGCGACAACCTGGGCCCATGAGCCGGACGCGAGCCCCAGCATGAAGGCACGCTTTGGGTGCGGATGAAACAAGCTTAGAACGTACGCCCGGATGACAAAGTTCTTGTCGTTGGCTGGATCGATATTGAAATGGCCGTCATAAACGCCGCCTCCGAAAACCGCGTCATCGGCGGTGACAGCAATGATGCCATTTCGGTTTTCGACCACATGCTTCATGTAGCCGACCTCGGCAGCTTTGGGCCCGAAAATCATCTTCCCATAAAGATTGCCGTATGTTGGAGCAGCCAAGGAAATAGCCAGGATGGCGAGAATTGCGAGCGCCCAGACCGCTTTCGGCGGAGCCTGGAAATGCCCGCCACGGAACAGGATCACGATCAAGCCTGTGAGCGCGGTTGCCGCAGCGAGTTGAGTCGAGATCGCTTGCGTGCCGAAATGATTCATCAAAACGAATCCGATCACGAGGCTGCCCAGAGTTGATCCGATGATGTTGGAAAGATAAATGAGGCTAACGCTGCGGCCCGCCGAATTGTTGACCGAAATCGAGGACTGGCACAGTAGCGGCAACACTGAGCCGAGGAAGCAAGCGGTGAGGAAAAAGGCGGGCGCACTCATCAGAACCGGAATGTTATGCCAGGAGAGGTCCGCCATCAGGGGAGGCAGGTATACGGAAATTGCCCCGGCCACCAGCATCGCGGTACCTGCCAAGCTTACGGGATTGATATGTTTCCTTTGACAGAGCGTCTCACTCAGGAAGGATCCCGCTGCGATGCCCGCAAGATAGGTAGACAGGAGGAGTGCGAACGCCGGAGCTCTGTCGAAGGTCGCCAATGCGAAGATGCGAAACCATGCAATCTCGAAGCCCAGAGCGAGAAACCCTGCCACACCGGCAATCACCGCAGCGGTTCCAAGGCTCAAGACTTTTCCTGAGCTTACGCCAGTGGCATCGTCATTCGGCGCAGTCTCTTCCACCCCACGTCGCTGGCTCCGCCCGTAAAGAAACGCTGTCGCACCCACTGCGGTGTTCAAACATGCCGCCAGCGTCACCGAACCCGATTGTCCGAAGCTTCGAAGAAGGACCTGAGCGCAGACGTAACACGCGACCGCCGAACCCAGCGTGTTGACAAAGTAAAGAGTCGCAACCGAGTAGCCAACGCTGCGCGAGCTTCGCACCAACTGCTCGACGAGCAGCGGCAAGGTCGCGCCCATGAGCATGGTAGGCAGGATGAGCAGCAGAAAGCTGAACAGAATGATATAGCCGAGACTGGTTCCCGCCGTGAATCCCGAGGCCCAGTGAAACAGCCGCAACGAAATCAGTCCAAAGCCTGCGACCATCAGTTCACAGATGCCAAAGATTGAGATTCCGCGGTCCGGAAACTTTTCGGACAGGCGACCGCCGACCAGGCTGCCGATTCCAAGGCCAAGCATGAAAGCACTCACCACCACGGCGACCGATTGAACGTTCACGCCATAAATGGCAAACAGCACGCGTTGCCAGACGATCTGGTAGATCAACGCCGGAAACCCGGAGCAGAAGAACAGCGCTGCCATCAGAGCGGACTGCGCCCGGCTACCTTTCGTCCTCACGCCGAAAAGAACAACCAGCAGCAAAAGGAGATCAAAACCCAGCACTGCAGCGACTGGCGCAGCTTCCATGGAACCTCATGTAGGTGGGACTGAATTAATGAGTTCAAATCTTTATATCCCAACGGAAGTGATCCAAAACAGTACCAAACGTTATTCGAGACACTTTGGTAAGAGCGGCGCTCGCCGCAGGTTTGACTTAGTCGTCACACGGAGTTCCGCAACCCGGCTCGCGCAGTCAGATCTATTTCTGCCGCCCCGTAGCGTCTCCCCCGTGCCGCACAAAGAACCTCCATTTATCCATTCCCGCAGCCACCGCCACATCAAAGAACCCCACCATCATTTCGTCGGAAGTCTGATCGCCCCATGTCACCGTCTTGGTCGGATCAGGATTGTGCGGATTGTTCTTGGAATTGTCATACCAGGCAATCGCCCGCAGCCGCGTCCCCGCCCTTAACACGCGCGGCTCGGCCAGCCTGTAACTCAACTGCCAGTGAAAGTGATAATTCACCCGCAACAACACTTCCACGCTGCCGTCGTCGTGCACAATGTCGTACTCAAAGCGCTTGCCGCGCAGATGCATATGGGGAAACAGGCTGAGCAGCGTCGCATCATTGGGCAGCGTGCCCTGCACTTCCACGCGAAAGTCATCCGCTCCCGGTGGAATGATGAGCGCATGATTGTTCAACTGCAGCGTGATCACCCTCTGCTTCGGCGTAGTCTTCGCAAACACCAACCCAATGCTGGTCTGATCCTGTTCCGCCGACCCGTTGGTCGTGTAATGCATCTGGAATACCAGGTCCGATCCTGCCGGCACAAACTTCGCCATCCCCTCCGGCCACTGGTCTGGCGAGCTACCCGGCGCATACACTAGCAGCAAATCGCTGGTCGTCTCGTGCGCCTCGCGCCGTTCCAGCGGATCGTTCAACGTCGACGCCGTGAACGGCTCCCCCACCGGCGCGTGCCGCAGCCACTGCGAATCCGGCGGACGAATATACACCACCGCGTGATGCACATGCGCCGGGCTGCCCGGCCGGAACTCCGACATCCGCACCCACCGGTCCTCCGTGAAATGCGTGGGCACAATCTCGTAGGTATACTCAACCTCACCCCGCGCCGGAATCTGCACCGCCTTGGGCATTTTCACCACGAGATCAGGCTGCGGAATATTCCATCCCTCAGCCCATTTCCGCGGCGCGGGCGTGTCGTGCGTATCACCCGCAGGCGCTCCGGCTCCGGCCCACGCCGAGATCGTCGCAACCTGCTGCTCGGTTAAGGAAACATCGTTGGCAAAATGCCCATACCGCGGATCGGCAAACCACGGCGGCATCATCTTCATCTCGACCGCGTGCGCCATCGCTCCCGCCCACGGACGCGTCTGCTCGTACGTCACCAGCGGCATGGGCGCAACCTCGCCCGCCCGATGGCAACTCTGGCAGTGATCCTGCAAGATCGGCAGCACCTCCTTATAAAAGGTGGGCGCCGCGGGCGCTCCTTTCACTTGAAGAGCAGCACCGCATAAGATGACCGCGAGCCCCGCAAGAGCCAGCGTACCGAGAACCCGGCAACCCATGCTGTGATTCTACAAGCTCAAGTTTTCCTCTGTGTCCTCAGTGTCCTCTGTGGTTAAAGCTCTTGATCTTCCCCCCGCAGCACGCCTCCACCCAAAAATGCTACAGTCAACAGTTCATGTCAGCCCCAAATTCCAGCTTCGTCCGAGCCTGCAAGTCCCAGCCTGTCGACCGCACTCCCGTCTGGTTCATGCGTCAGGCCGGACGCTACATGCCTGAGTACCGCGCGGTGCGCAAGCAGCACTCGCTGCTGGAGATCTGCAAGAAGCCCGCGCTCGCCACTGAGGTCACCATCACCGCCGCGGAATTTCTCGGAGTCGACGCGGCCATCATCTTCGCCGACCTCCTGCTGCCCCTCGAGGTCATGGGCCTGCCTTTTCACTTCTCTGCCGGAGAAGGTCCCGTCATCGAGAAGCCGGTACGCAGCAAAGAAGACATCGCGAACCTGCGCACCGACCGCGCCGCCGAACTCGGCTATGTCTCGGAAGCGGTGAGCCTGGTCGCGAAGCATTTCGGCAATCGGCTGCCCGTGATCGGTTTCTGCGGTGCTCCCTTCACTCTCGCCAGCTACATGATCGAAGGCGGAAGCTCGCGCAATTACGTCCACGCCAAGAAAATGATGTACAACTCTCCCGCCGACTGGGACGCGCTCATGCGCAAATTGGTTGTCGTTACGACTGCCTACTCCGCCGATCAGGTGCGCGCCGGCGCCGACGTAATCCAGATTTTCGACAGTTGGGTGGGATGCCTCAGCGTGGAGGACTATCGCCGCTACGTCCTCCCTCACGTCACCGGCATGGTCAAGCAGTTGCAGAAAACCGGAGTGCCCATCATCTATTTCGGCACCGACAGCGCCACGCTTTTGCCTGCGATGAAAGAAACCGGAGCTGACGTCATCGGACTCGACTGGCGCATCCCGCTCGACGAAGGCTGGGCCCGCCTTGATCACCAATGCGCTGTGCAGGGCAATCTCGACCCTGTGCTACTCTTCGCCGACTGGAAGGAATTAAGATCGCGCGCGGAAGACGTCCTCCGCCGCGCCGCCGGACGCCCCGGCCACATCTTCAATCTCGGCCACGGCATCTTGCCTGAAACGCCGGTCGACAATGTGAAAAACCTGGCCCGCTTCGTGCAGGAGTATTCCGTCCCGGGCGGTCGGAAGCCATGAGCCGGCGCATTAGCTTTTGGGTGGCGCAGCGCTTTCAGCGCTGCGATCAGCTGTACACAAGGAAGAATGGGCTTTAGCCCCTGAGGTTACTGCGCCCCTCGGCAATCCATGACTCGCATCGCCATCATCGGCGGAGGCATCTCCGGCCTCGCCGCCGCCTTCGCCCTCGAAGAGCACCGCCGCGCCGGCGCTGATATCGACTACGTTCTCTACGAAGCGTCCACGCGTCTGGGCGGCGTCCTTCGCACCGAACACATCGACGGATGTCTCGTCGAAGCCGGGCCCGACTCCTTCATCACCGAAAAACCCTGGGCCACCGATCTCTGCCGCGCTCTCGGTCTCGGCGATCAACTCATCGGCTCGAACGATGTCGATCGCAAGACCTACATTCTTACCAATGGCCGCCTCGTCGTCATGCCCGATGGGCTGATGTTCATGGTCCCCACAAAAATCCTGCCCACCGGCCTCTCGCCGCTCTTTTCGTGGAAGACTAAGCTGCGCATGACGCAGGAACTGTTCCACCCGCCGCGCGCCGCCGATCACGACGAGTCGGTTGCGTCCTTCGTGCAGCGCCACTACGGCTCTGAGATGGTCGACCGTCTCGCCGACCCACTGCTCTCCGGCGTCTATGGCGGAGAAGCCGCCAGCCTCAGCGTCCGCGCCGTTCTCCCACGGTTTGCCGAGATGGAACGTACGCACGGCAGTCTGGGTCGCGCCATGCTCGCCGCGCGAAGAAAAATATCGGCTGGACCACGCCAGCCCGCGCCGCCACTCTTCACTTCGCTCAAGGCCGGCATGCAGCACCTGGCCGAGACCGTAGTTTCCCGCCTGCCCCAAGCGTTGCTACTCACCAACGCCCCGGTGCAAGCCGTTCAGCGCGAAGCCGGAGGCTGGGTCGTTTCGGCGGGACTGCAATCTGACGAATTCGACTCCGTCATCGTCGCGCTGCCTGCGCCCGCGGCCGCGCAAGTGCTTCGCATCGCGAGTCCCGACCTTTCTGCTGAACTCGCCGCCATCCAGTACAGCTCTTCCATCACCGTCGGCCTCGGCTACGATCGCGATGTGCGCCAGTCTCTTCCACCCGGTTTTGGATTTCTCGTGCCCCGCAGCGAAGGCAAGCGCTTGCTGGCCGCGACTTTCGTTCACAACAAATTTCCGCATCGCGCTCCCGAAGATCGCGCCCTGCTGCGTTGCTTTTTCGCTGGAGCAAATGCGGAAAACGTCTGGCCCCTCGCCGACGATCAGATCGTCGGAATCGTGCGCAACGAACTGCAGCAAATCCTGGGCCTGCGCGCCGAGCCTCTTTTCGCCCGCGTCTACAAATGGAAGTCGGCCATGGCGCAATACGGAGTCGGACATCTTGATCGCCTCGACCGCATGGAACGCCTGCGCCAGCAACTGCCCGGCCTCGCTCTCGCCGGCAACGCCTATCGCGGCATCGGGGTCCCCGACTGCATCCGCTCCGGCCGCGACGCCGCCGCACAATTCAGCAAGTCCTAGGAATTCTCATGTGGAGACAGCCGCCTCGGCTGTCCCGGCAGAGCGGAGCTCGCCAGGCCAGCACGCAAAAGTGTGTGGCACCTTCGCTTGTTCCCGAAGTAAGAAGGGCGATCAACAGGATCGTTGATCGCCCTTCCTTTTGTCTCTCTGAGTGAAGCGAAGAGCCTTACGCGCTCACCTGCGATTCTGGCGCTGCCGCCTTTTCATACGATGTCTCGCCCTGGGGATTCCGCGGCCGCCGCACCTTGCGCCCGAAGACAGCTTCCTTCACCAGCTTGAAAATAGTATGCCGGTTCTGCGCCACCACCTTCAGCCAAGCCAACTTCCCCATCATGGGGAAATAGATTCCACGGAAACAAATCCGCGCCAGGAAAATGTTGACGCGATATCCCAGCGGCTGGTCGTCAAGCGAATCGACGGCCTGGGCCACCGCCTCCGGGCTGTAGGCATGTGCCCATCCGTATTTCACTTCGGCGTGCGCTTCTTCGATGCTCATCTTCAGCGGTGTGTGTGCCATCGCGAAGGGGATGAACTCCTGCCAGTGCTTCACCCGCGTCAGCCGCCCTGCGGCTTCCAAACGCTTATAGAGCGGCGTAGCCGGCAGCGGAGTCAGCAGCCCAAAAATCGGCAGCCCCGGCGGCCAAGTGCGAACCTGCGACAGAGTGCGCTCTCCCACCCCGACCGTGTCATTGTCCATGCCGAAAATAAAGGACGTGATGGCGTACACGTTGCGTTTCGCCAGCCGCTCCAGCACTTCGGCGTACTCCCCGGGCTTGTTGAATCCTTTGTTGACATCTTTCAGGTTCGCCGGATCGATCGACTCCATGCCGATGAAGATCCACTTGCCCCCGGAAGCCGCGATCAGGTCGATGAGTTCCTCGTCACGCAACAGGTTGGCGCTGATCTGCGCTACCCAGTGCACCTGTGCCCCGGCGGCAATGATGTCGCGCAGCAGCGACTTGGTACGCTTCACGTTGATGGCGAAATTATCGTCGATGAAGAACACCGCCATCTGCCCTTTTTCTTTGCGGGCGCGTGCCTTCAAAAGCAGTAGCTCGTTCACCACGCTTTCGTTCGTGCGAAATCGGATCGAGTCGCCGAAGAATCCGGTCACGGTGCAGAACTCGCAACCGTAGGGGCAGCCTCTCCCCGACTCGACAGGGATAATGCGAAACGTCCCCCAGCCTTCCCCGATTTTTTTGAGCAGCGGGAACGCAGCCTTGGGCACAAGGTTGAACTGGTCGAGATCGATCGACTGCCACGGGATCACCGGGTATTGCTTCAGCGACGGCTTGCGCTCTTTGCCCGTCTCATCTACCGGTGTGTAGATTTCCTTCAGTTCTCCGCGGGCCGCATCGTTCACCATCTGCGGCCAGGTTTCGTCGGCTTCGCCCAGAGCCACGGCGTCGGCGTGGCGCGGGCCACCGTCGCGCCCCAGGGCCTCGTCGGCCAGTTCGGTGACGTGCGGTCCGCCCATCACCACCTTCACTCCGGTCGCCCGAATTGCGTCGGCGATGCGATACGCCTTCGCGATCATGCGCGTCATCGCTCCAATGCCCACCAGGTCGATCTTCTCATCGCGGACATACTGCGCGATCTGCGCTTCGTCCATGGGCTTGGCATTGCCGTCAACCAGCAGCACCTCGTGTCCCGGCGGGGTCAGCGACTGGAGCAGGAACATCCAGAGGTGCGGCATGAAATTGCGGGTTACACCATTGTCGGGGTTATAGAGCAAGATTCTCATGACTGGTCCCTTCTCGAACAAGTAACGTGCGTCACCGCACGTACTGACGTGCTTCACCGCACGGAAGCGTCACGAGCGATGCCAGGAGTGGCAAATCTACTGATGTTTCGCGATGATGTTTGATGGGAATCTAGAACCCACAAAATTGTACACCCATGGCGCAAGTTCCGGTGTGTAAGTCACTTCTGGCCTGGAGCGAGGCCGAGGGTGTGTCCTCTTCTTTGAGACATCGGGACCTGGGTGGAAGGCACCGCTTTCACGCCGGAATGGGCTTCTTCTTACTCGCCTCGCGCCGCAATCGCGCCACTACCAAGCGGATTTCATCGTATGTAATTTCTGGAGGCAGGGCGTCTTTCAACGTCTTCAGGCGTTCCAGTCTTTCGAGACCCAGGCTCGCGCAGGCAGCCTCGATCACGGCCAGTTTGTTTCGATCGAGCCACTCCGCGCGAAATTCCAGTTCGCCTTTCTCCACCAGCCCGGCGACAGCGTTCACCACCGTCGCCATCTGCCGTCCGCGGATCCGCGCAATATCCTCGAAGCTCTTCCCCTCTGCCAGGAGCTGCAAAGTCTCCAGCGCTGGAGCTGTCTTCTTCTCCGGCAGCGCAGAGGC
>JADGNP010000236.1 GCA_017883425.1 Candidatus Sulfotelmatobacter sp.
AGAAATAGCTGATGGTGACCGCGAGCAGGCTTCGATTGCGGGCAATCTGTCTCCAACCGTCTCGGAACGACTCTAGGCCCGTGGAACCTCTGGGGCGAGGATCGGGTGTTGAACTAGCAACGGACCCTGGTATGCGGTACTGCTGAATGTAAGAAAGTTCCGCTGCCGAAACTAATGGATGTTGTTCTGGAACGTCGCGAGCAGCGATATACCAGACAAGGCCCACAATCAGCCCCAGAATTGTGCTGGCCCAGAAAGGCGATCGCCAACCATAATGGACCATCAGGTAGGTGACAAAAATAGGGGCACTGGCTGTACCTGCTCCAACCCCCGCGAAGATCAAGCCATTGGCAAGGCCGCGCTCCTGCGAGGGAATCCACTGCGAAACGAACTTGTTGCAAGCTGGATAGATGATGGCTTCGCCTACACCGAGTAGCAGGCGAATAACAAGAAGGTAGGAAAGAGCCCCAGCAATCGTCGAAGGGAGCGATGCCGTCAGCGCGGTAAAGATTCCCCACCAAACAACGCCGATCGTGAGCACGTGGCGCGGCCCGAGTCGGTCTGCCAGCCATCCGCCGGGTGTCTGAAAAAGGGCATACCCGATTAGAAAAGCACTAAAAATCGAGCCGAGCTGGACTTGGGTGAGATGGTAATCCTCCGCCATGGCGCTACCAGCAATGGAGATGTTTACCCGATCCAGGTAGGAAACCGCGCCCAGAACGAATAGCCAGAACACGAGGAACCAGCGCACCCTGCCGGCGGGCAGATCAGCCATGAGTATTTTCCACAGTAAGAAATGGCCCGAACACGAGATCTGCCCTACCGCAAGCTGGCCTCGAGGTTACATCCATGACTTTTACTCCTGAGGTTATTTGCGAACAACAGCAGCCGTGCAATTGATCTCGACAAGAGACTGGCCAGGCAGCGCGGCCACCGCAACCGTTGTCCTGGCAGGACCGCCATGAGGAAAATAGGTTTTGAACACTTTGTTCATCGCCTCAAAGTCTTCAATCTTTGTCAGGAAAACGGTTAGCTGCAGAATGCTGTCCATGGTTCCCCCGCCTGCTTCAACTAAAGTCTTTACGTTATCCAGGACCTTTGTTGTGTGCGTGGTGACGTCCGTGGGGAACTGTTCGTTCGGGTTGCGAGAGTGTGCTCCTTGTCCGGCGATATAGATGACTCCGTTGTGAACGATCAGCGGCGTGATAAATCCGGTGCCATCGGTCGGTTTCCCGTCGTAGCCCAGCTTGCGGACACCACCCTGCTCCTCGGTTGCAGCCTGGGCCGAGCCGCCAAAGAGGCTGGCTGCGCCAACGCCGGTAAATAGGCAAGCAATACGGGATGCAAAGCTTCTGCGCGTTGTGGACATAAGTAGATTCTCCTTATAACTGCGAATTACTTGCACATTCTGAACCAGTCGAAACAATCACAGTCGGCCGACTTGTTTCACAGCTTCGACGATCGATTTTGCTTTTTCAATGATGGCGTACATGGAGTGCTCCTTGAAGTCCAACTGCTGGGCTAGGGTGAGCGTCTTCTCCGCCGCTGCACGCGGCACGACCGCGACCCCATCGGCGTCGGCGACAACAATATCTCCGGGATTCACTGTTACACCATCGCAGATGACAGGCACGTTAGAACCGGCGAAACGATAGTGGTGAACTGAAGTGGACGGCACGATGCCCATGGCAAAGACGGGGAACCCAATCTTCTGCAAGTAGGCCACGTCGCGCACTCCACCGTCGATTACCGCCCCGGCATAATTCCGGGCTGACATGGCTGTGCCCATCAGTCCACCCATGCCGGCGATGTCGGCGCCATCATCCACCTCCATGACGTACACAGAGTCCCTCTGGCCCGAATCAATGGCGGCAAGCATGCCGTTTAGGGCCGCAGGATCGTCATTTTCTTCTTTCTTCAGGTGGACCGTTAAGGCGATCCCCGCAAACTTGCTCGGGAAGATAGGCCTCATGCGATGCGTCATATACATCTTCTTGCCAACAACCTGCTCCAGTGCATCGGAAACGGAGGCTACTTCGACATGGCGATAAGCATCGAGTAGCGAGGCGTCGTCTTTATTGCTGGGCGCTATTTGCGCTCTGACCGTATGAAATCCCCATATCAGAGAGACGGTGCCCACAAGCAGAAGTGTGAGGAGCGGTAACCGGAAGATCGGCTTCAGCGCTTTCAGGCGTATGGACACAGTTTGGTACTCCTTGCAGGCTTTGTTTTTCTTTGCGATCTTTGCGCAAGAGAAGCCGCGCAGGACGCTAAGAGAATCAAATTGCTATACCACTGACTTCATTTTGCCAGGTATGGCACGAAACCTGGCGCACTCGTCTTGAGCTTGTACAACGACGTGGTGGCTGTGATGTACAGCGTTTTCAAGTCAGAATCTCCCCACGCCAGATTCGCCGGCTGCTCAGGTAGGATGATTGTCCCCAAATGATGTCCATCGGAATCCCATATCCAAATTCCTCCGGGGCCAGTCACATAAAGGTTGCCGGCGCGGTCCAATCTCATCCCGTCCGGAACGCCCTCTCCCTTGCCGCCCGGTTCTTCCCCAAAAATGCGGCCGTTGCGAAGCGTTCCGTCCTGCTGAAAATCGTAAACTCGAATATTTCTTTTTTCGCTATCGTCCACATACAACTTCTTGCCGTCGGGAGAAAAGGCAAGCCCGTTCGGTTCCGTAAGGTCTTTGGTCAGCAGCTGCACATGTCCATGCGCGTCCAACCGGAACACTCCCTTGAAGTCGAGTTCCTGTTTTTGATCCTTTGGCAAATCTGAAGTGGGGTCGGTGAAATAGATCGCCCCATCCGGCCCTATGACCACATCGTTAGGACTGTTGAACCGCTTACCCTGGTATCGATCGGCGAGCACGGTGTACGTACCGTCAGGCTTGATGCGAATCACGGCGCGGAGAACGCTTGCGCAATCGATGAGTTGGCGATGCTCGTCATAGGTGTTGCCATCTGGATCGCCCAGGGAAATGAGTTCTTCTTTATGTCCATCCGGGTAAATGCGAAATATCTTGTTTATTACTTCGTCGCTCACATAGACGAAGCCAGATGGATCCCAAACCGGCCCTTCAGTGAAACCCATTCCTCCGCTCACCGACTCTAACTTCGCGTCTTTCGGAACAAGCTCCCAGAATTTGCCGGATTCAGCCTTCAACTCGAACTGACGAGGTCGTTCCTGTGCAGATGCCCACGTAAGGGAAATCAGCAATCCTACCTGCAGGGCCAACTTGAATGGTTTTGTCATCGCTTCGCTTTCCTAATGCTTAAAAGGTAGCTCACGAGTTGGTTCAGTTCTGCTTCGCTGAGTCGCGAGTCATAGTCGCTGGGCATCACCGGCGCGGAATCGAATGTAAGTTCAGAGAGGCTGGATTTCTCCAGCAAGTGGAATGTCCCATCCAACGCCTGTAATTGCACGGAAAAATTGTCCTCGTTCCGAACCAAGCCAGAAATTTGGCGACCATCTTTTGTGGTGACGTTTGCCAATCCCTTGCGAACCCCTGGCCTCTTGTCTGCGCTCACAATGGCGCTGCGGATGTCATCGGCGGAGTGGCTCTCTCCGTATTCCGAAAGATCTGGGCCGAGAAATCCCCCCGTGCCTTGGACCATATGGCACTGCGAGCAGCCCCCCTTGCCGGCAAAGAGCTCTTTGCCTCTTTCCCCGTTTGCCGTCGACGCGGGTGCTTGCCCCTTGCCTTGCAGGACTCGCAAATAATTGAGCAGGTCGGAGAGTCTCGCAGAACCCAGCTCGGCAAATGAAGGCATCCCTTTCGCGGGAGTTCCATCCCGGAGCAGCTTAAGAGTTGCTGGATCCGATAGCTTCACGATCTCCGATCTCGTCGCAATATCCGGGGCGCGTTCGGCCCCCTTTCCGTTCAATCCATGGCATGGTGCACAGCTAGACTCAAAGGTTCGCTTCCCGGAGGCCAACGCCTGGGTGGACTGCTTTGATCTCTCGATTGTGTGGCCAGATGTTTGAGCGTAGCTCGCAAGGACGCCCACAAGTACAACGGCAACACATGTTCCGCACCGACGCATCGGTCGTGCAATCCTCGAGAACTCCCTCACCCCTCGGCCACCTGCCCTCATCCAAATGCTTTCCAAGTACGCATGTTCCTCAATGCTTAGACTTACCGCGGACGGCGATCAGGGAAACTTGCTCCAAGTCGGGATAGTGATCATCCCGATCCGCTTTACGTTCTGCGGGAGCGATTTGTTGAACCATGGTGCTGGCCGGCATGACCGCGCCGAAATATTGACCGTAAGCTTCGTTAAAAACCGGCGCATCGGCGAGATTGTCCAAATACGAATTGGTAGCCACCACTTGACTGAAATCCATTCCGGCTTCTTCCAGGTTGTCGAGCAGATTGCGCATGGTCTGCCGGACCTGATGCTGGGTTGTGGCAGCATAGACCCCGCCGTGCGGCCCAGGGATGAAGCCGCTCTTGGCTGAGCAATATAAAGTGTCGCCGGCAAAGACGCAGGGGCTGGCCGTGGGACTGGGAGGCATATTCTTCGGCCGTACCGCTTTGCGCTGCTGCAGGTCGCGAACGGCCACGCCGGTGTATTCGATGCGAGCGCCTCCGGGAAGACTTGACACCTCGATGGTGGCACGCGCCGGCGTGTTGCCGAACTCGAACCGCCGCGCATATCGCTCGTTCATTACGCGTGTCGGAATTTCCGACGTCAGATAGGGATTGACGAAAACTACGTGACTCATTTCCAGGCCGGCGGCCTTCACGACAGCCTGCATCTGATCAAGCGCCAGGTCAACCTGAGCGGCGGGATCATCGGGGACCTTGCCGGTGGCGGGATCAATTCCCGCCATACTGGAAATGAAAAGACGGTCATGGGTAAGGATTCCCGGCGATGCGGACTCGTTTTTAGAATAATTCGCGGGATAGACCGCCTTGCGTCCGTCCAGATTGCGAACCGCAACTGCATTGATTTGAACTGGCGGGTCAGGAAGGGCGGAAACTCCAAGGACGGCTCGAGCGGGCGGGGTTTTCGGGAAGTACTCGCCAAATATTCGATTCATCTCTGAATAGGACCCGATGTCTGTCAGATATACGTGGACATAGACAACGTTTTCGAGAGTCAATCCTGCGGATTCCAGAATAGCTTTGACATTGTCGAGGGCCTGCCGGAATTGCGGGCCAAAAGCAGATGGCACCGCGCCGTCTGCACGGCGGGGTCCTTGGCCCGAGATGTAGAGATAATCGCCGCCATCCACACCGGGCGAGAGGAATCGGTTGCCGCTCGAGGGAGAGTGAGCAGGCGTCACGGCGCGCACTTGCTCCTGCGCGGCGACAAAAGAAGCCAGCAGCAGAAAAGGACTTAAATGCTGAGCGATGGTTGATCGGAACACGGGTATCCTTTCGCTCTACCTAAGCTGCCTTCTTCTGCGCGGAGCTCAGTACCGCGCGCAATCTTTGCCCGACGATCATTTCCTCCCCGGGTTTAATCGTCATGGAAACGAGCTCGATATGATCGGGCCCCTTGCGTTCCTTGCTATTGGGATTGCCCTCGCGCACGGCGGTCACTAAGCTCGGATTGTCTGCGCCGAGCACTTCGATGATGGGATCGCTGGCACGAAGTTCGCGTGCACAATCGGAAATGGAAAAGCCCCAGGCTTGCTGGTCCCACTTCACTCTTAACGTCGGATAGCGATTTCCATCGTCGGGAACATAAGTGCTCGTGGTAACCCCAGGCACTGTTTCAACCAGCTTACGGATTCGGTCGATACGAGCATTCCATTCTTCGTAAAGTTTCTTTTCGTCGATCTTCAACCAGGTTTCAAGCGCGGTCAAGCAACCGATGACTTCTTCCTTTCCGACTTTCATCGGGCGGCACACAGCACCTTCGCGCGGGCTGCTATTTAGGAGAGCGGCTTCGATCAGGTCCTTGCGGCCCAGGAGCAGGCCGCTGCATTGCGGCCCTCGAAGTCCCTTGCCTCCCGAGAAGCAGTACATGTCAATTCCCATGCGGGCATAGAGCTTCGCATTGTCGACGGGGGGGATGCCGGCAGCGTCATCGAGCAGCATCGGTACTTTACGTTCTTTGGCAATCGCTAATTCCTGTTGCAGCTTTTCACCGAGGTTCGTGGTGTAGATCATGGCCGTGTTTGCATTGACGGCGTTCGCAACTTCTTGCGGCGATTGCGCGAGAACAAGTTTGGCTCCGGTAAGTCGAATCGCACTGTCAAAAGCGCTGCGGCCTCCCGTCATGACAACTTCATGTTTCATCCCGGCAGTATCGGGAAGTTGCCAGATCAGCTTGTCATCCGTACCGGCCATACAGGCAGCTGTTGCTGCGGACATGGCGCCGGCAGAGCCGGAGGTCACAATACCTGACTCGGCGCCTGTCAGTTCCGACAGGCGGCGTCCGACAGCACGCTGGAGTTCAAGCATATTCACGAAATATTCACCGGCCTCTCTTTGTGCTTGGCTAACCTCTGGAAACTCCAGAGAGCCACTCAGATAGGTCCAAGTGCCGCGGCAATTGATGACTGTTTTCACGCCAAGCCGGGCATAGACGTTCTGGGGGGCACCAACCCCCATCGCCGTCGCGGCTTGCGCGTAGAGATCGCGGGCTGCAATTTGAGTCAGCAACGGAGCCGCAGCCAAGAATTTGACAAAAGTACGCCGACTCGAACCGCTTCCAGGCATAGATTCTCCTTGATGGTCTTGCTCCATCTGCTCGACACCTCACACAAATCGAGCCTGCACGCTAACTGAGTCCGATCCGCGCATGAGGAATGCGGAAGAATGCGAACTCAGGCTCATGGTGTAACACAGAAATTTCTCGACGCCAATCATTTTCTTACGATTCATATTGAAATCTTTCCTTTTGAGAGTGGGCAGGGTATATTCCTGAGGCCACATGCCGGTTCAGCCATGGCTGGGAGGGACATGACGAGCAGATCAGGAAAGCGGCAACCTTCATCTCGACAAATTGTTGGGGCAACTTTTATGGTGGCGGTCTTGCTTGGCGCAGCTAAAGCTTCGCCAGCGGCCGCACCTCCGACGCAGGCCATATCCGCAGAGTGCAGGGTGGAAAGTATTGACTATAGAGGCTGGCAGGCGCAGCAGATTTCCAACCGATGGGTACAGCTCGTCATCGTGCCACAAAATGGTGGACGCCTGATGCAGGTGAACTTCAACGGGCATGATTATTTTTTTGTCAATCCAAAGTTCGCAGGAAAGTATATTCCACCATCGCAAGACCAGTGGTTTAACTATGGCGGGGACAAGCTCTGGTTGTTGCCCGAGGGGGACGACGACGAACAACACTGGCGTGGCAATTCTGACTTGTTGGATGACGGACCGTTTAGCTTTCGAAAACTTTCGGATGGGCAAGGGTGCGGGGCTGAACTTATTGGACCGCCTGACGCCCACACTGGAATCCAATTTTCACGCACGATTCGCCTGGATCCTGATTCGCCTCATATAGCTTTTCGCGCGTCCATGAAGAACGTGGGCGGCCACACGGTTGAGTGGTCGATGCAGTCGGTTTCGCAGTACGACACAGGCAACGTAACTGATCCCTCATACAGCAATCGTGAGATTTGGGCATTTACTCCAGCGAATCCATCCAGTGGATACTTGAATCGCTATCACGTTCGCACTGGCCCTGCAGAAAACCCCGCGGCTATGGTGAGAGACGACGGCTTGTTCTCGTTGCACTATTTCTACTTGGCGGCGGAGTTCTGGGTGGATTCACCCGATGGCTGGCTCGCGGTCGTCGATGGCAGCAGCCACTACGCAATGGTCGAGCGCTTCCAATACGAAGAACGCAAGACGTATCCCGGGAGAGCTTCCGTCATTTTCTGGACGAATGGTCCTCACCTGAGGTTGAGCAGCGACGGCGTGGCGGTGAGCGATGGATCCCCAGGCGCGTCGCCCTTTTACATGGAAGCGGAGATCAATAGCCCGATGTGCCGCTTGCGTCCGGGAGACGTCTGCCGATTGGAAACAGATTGGTTCCCGACGCGGGCAGACAGCGAATTTCGGGGGGTAACAGACGCCGGGATTGTGACCAGGCCGCTTCGTGCAGTG
>JADGNP010000237.1 GCA_017883425.1 Candidatus Sulfotelmatobacter sp.
TCGAGGCAAATTTTAACCGTTTCTTCTCAACGAGGATCAGATGCACAGCAATACGAATGAAAATGATTTGACTCCCAAAGGTGACGGCAGCTCCAAGCCCGACACCGACACCAACACCAACACCAGCAATCACTCCGACGCTCCAGACAACACCGAGTGCTCGCCAACCAGCCAGCCCAAGGAACCCATCTCTGAAGCACGGCTGCGTGCCAACCGTCAGAATGCCCAGAAGTCGACGGGTCCAAAGACGGCTCGGGGCAAAGCCTACAGCCGCCGCAATGCTCTCAAGCATGGCCTCCTAATCAACAGCGTCCTGTTTTCATCGGACGGAACGCCGATGAACGAAGAACTCCATGACCTATGGGATAGCCTGCAGGCAAAGTATGGCTCGGGCGATGTGGGGACCGAGCTGCTGTTGGAAAGCCTCGTCGTCGAATGGTGGCGTCTGGTATGGCGTTGAACATCGAGATGCTTTGTTTAAGGGATGCCGTGAATCATCTCGGCCCGATGGGAAGCATGCCCAACCTGCAGCGGTATCGCACGTCGAGCCAGCGGGCCTTCCTGAAGAACCTCAAACTATTGGATAAACGGGAACCGCCAACGTCGGAAGCGGAGGAGGACGACGCCGCAGGCGATACTCCTGCTCGGCAACGTGAAAAGATTCCTCAGGCACCGAAGCCCACGAGCGGGGCGAAGATCTCCGCTCGTAGAAGAAGTGGCCTAAACGTAGCGCGGCGGGGGGGATCACTTACATCCCCTCGCCCTCGCGGCTAAGCCATGGGCCGGTGCTGGATAGGATGAACAACATGGTGGTGCGGGTGATCGTCGCCAAGGGGTTTACCCAGTATCATCTCGAACGAAGCACCTACCCGAGCCGGAGTACCCGACGACGTGCTGGTGCGCGCAGTGCGCATCATCAGGGCCAGATCCGGCGTCGCACAAGGTTGAGAGTCGCCGGCTCGGTGCTGGGTCTTGAGCTTACATACCCGGGCACGAAGTCGAGACGACTTTGGCACGAGCAAGCGATTTCGAAACGAAGCCACTAAGTTGTTTGTTTTCAATCATGGTGTGAAGCCCAGGGGAATTCAGAAACGGTGGCCGCTTCTTCCGTGCCAAAGACCAGGGACACTTAGCCAATTGTGGATGAAGACCCGAGTCGCCGCACGCGGTCCCTTCAATGCACCAGAAATCCCGTAGCTGCCACAACGATGCCCAAGGCCCCCATCACAAGGCCTAGGCCCCAGAAGATTCGTCGCCCGGAGAGCAGCGTGATCGATGTGATCACCAATCCCACTTCCAGGAAGACTTCGGCCAGATCAAATCGATCCGCCCGACTCCTCTCGGTGGTAACCTCAGCCTCCATCTCGCGGGCCTTATCTTCGATTTCCTTTTGTTCGTCCTTATAGCGGGCCGCTTCCCCTGAATACTTGTCGCGCAGTTTGGCCAGAGCGGCCGCGTCCGTGGTTGCTTCCACCGAAGTTAGGTCGGTAAAGAGCTCGTCCGTATGCCGTCGAATGTTCTTTGCCTGGTAGTAGGCCCACTGATCGGACGACTTCGCCTGAAGCACAACCTCTTCCGTGTGGGCACGATGCCCGAGCAGGGACACTACCGCCACCAGCACAGCCAGCACTGCCATGGTCAGCGATACCGGAGCAAGGGTGGGATCGTGTTTCGCATGTTCTGCGTGTTCCTGCAATTCGGTTAGTTCTTCCGACATATCGTCACTCTCCCATAACTTTCACAATCACTCGCTTGTCGCGCTGCCCGTCGAACTCGGCATAGAAAATCCGCTGCCACGTTCCCAGATCGAGCTTGCCCGCGGTAATGGGCACGATGACTTCGTGATGGATCAGCAGCGCCTTCAAGTGGGAGTCGCCGTTGTCCTCTCCGGTCTCATGATGCTTGTAGCCCTCGCGAAACGGCGCCAGATGCTCCAGCCACTGGTCGATGTCCTCGATCAGGCCGCTTTCATTATCGTTGACGTACACGCCCGCGGTGATGTGCATGGCCGAAACCAGCACCATGCCTTCCCGCACCCCGCTCTTGCCGACGATCTGTTCGACCTGGGGAGTGATGTGTACGTAGGCCCGGTGCGTCTTGGTATGAAACTTCAAATATTCCGTAAGCGTCTTCATTCCCCGAATTCCTGGCCCGAGCACGCTCGCAAAGCCTACCGCAGCGCCTCGGCTACCTTTCCGCTCGCAATCAGTGCCGCAATGCGTGCGAAGTCCGCATACATCACGCGGTCTTTTTCCATCGTAGGGCACACCGAACGAATTGCCGCATGGGCGGCCTGCCCGCGCTTCGAAGTCTTCAGCGGAGCCAGAAAGTCCAGCGCCTGGGCAACTGCCATCGCCTCGATCGCCAGCACGTTCCGCGTGTTGTCCACGACGCGCTTCAGCTTGGTCGCCGCAGTCATGCCCATGGAGACGTAGTCTTCCTTGTTGCCCGAGGTGGTGATCGAGTCTACGGACGCAGGATGTGCCATTACTTTGTTCTCGCTGACCAGTGCCGCCGCTGTCACTTGCGGCATCATGAAACCGGAATTCAGTCCGGCGCCCGAAGCAAGAAATGGCGGCAACCCCTCGCTGAGTGCGGGATTCACCAGCCTTTCGATCCGCCTTTCACTTATGCCTGCCAGCGCACTGAGCGCGATAGCAAGAAAATCCAAAGCAAAGGCCAGCGGTTCGCCATGAAAATTTCCGCCCGAGATGACGTCGCCCTCAGCATTCTTCGGATCGGTGAGGAAGACCAGCGGATTGTCGACGGCGGAATTGGCCTCCGTCTCAAACACCCCGCGGCAGTGCGCCAGCGTGTCGCGCACGGCCCCGTGGACTTGCGGGATGCAGCGCAGCGAATAAGCGTCCTGCACGCGGCCGCAGTCGCGGTGCGACTCGCGGATCTGGCTGCCTTCCAGCATGCGCCGCAGGTTGGCCGCAGTCTTCATTTGTCCAGCGTGCGGACGCGCCTGGTGAATGCGTTCATCGAACGCAGCGTCGGTCCCCTTGAGCGCGTCGCAGCACAGGCCACCCAGCACGTCGGCGGAGTCCACCAGCGTCTCGGCCGCCAGCAGCGCCAGAGTTCCGACCGCCAGCATGGCCTGCGTCCCATTGATCAGCGAGATGGTTTCCTTGGCCTCAAGCACGAGCGGCTTGATTTGAGCCCGCTTCAACGCCTCCGCGCTGGGAATGCGTACGCCCTTTTCATCGAAACACTCGCCCTCGCCGATCAGAGCCAGAGCCAGGTGTGCCAGCGGAGCCAGATCGCCACTCGCGCCCACGCTGCCTTGCGACGGCACCACCGGAGTGACGCCGCGGTTGAGCATCTCGCAGAGCGTGTCAATGACGAGGGCCCGCACGCCGGAGTGACCCTTGGCGAGCGAATTCGCCCGCAATAACATCATCGCGCGCGTCTCCGCGACGGCAAGCGGTTCGCCCACTCCAACCGCATGCGACCGTACCAGGTTGACCTGCAGTTCACGAATCTGATCGCCGGCGATGCGCACGTCGCTCAGCTTGCCCACCCCAGTGGTGATGGCGTAGGCGATCTTGTTGCTCGCGACAATTTCATCGACGACAGCGCGTGCCTGGTTGACCGCCTGCCGCGCGTCAGAAGAGAGCAGAGCAGCACGGCGCTCGGCCGCCACTTCCCGTACTGCTTCCAGTGTCAGATCGTTTCCGTTGATGTGCAGTGCGTTCAAAAAGTTTCCCGTGAAATGTCCAGCGTTCGGTGCCCGACCAATCAAGAATCCGTGAGTTCTACTTTGCCATCGCTGCGCGGAACGCCGTCAAGTACTTCTCCGGCAGCGCCGCAACTTTCATCTTTGAATCGGTGACAATGTGCGTGGTCTCCCCCTCCGCCAGCAGCGTCCGGCTGTCTGCCCGCACGAGTTCGTAGCTGAAAACGACGACCGACTCGCGCACTGTTTTCAGCCGCGTCCGTATCAGGATCTCCTCGTCGTAATAAACCGGGGCACGGTAGCGGCATTTTACTTCGGCCACGGCGATGAAGCGTCCGTCCTCGCGCTCCATGTCGCGATAGGGAAATCCCATCTGTCGCATCAGTTCCACACGGCCTACCTCGAACCAGATCAAATGGTTCGAATGGTAGGCGACGCCCATCTGGTCAGTTTCGGCATAGCGCACGCGCAGCCGGGTTTCATGGAATGCATGATGATTGGAAGTCATTTCCCCATCCACACCGGTTTGCGCTTCTCCAGGAACGACACAATTCCTTCGCGGAAGTCCGCGGTTGTGCGGATCGCGGCATTCTCGCGCACGGCCGCTTCAATCTGGGCGTCAAGTTCTGCACAGGCATGGTCGGTGAGCAACTGCTTGGTCGCGCGCAACGACGCCGGACTGTTTTCCATCAACAGCGCGGCCAACTCCCGGGCCCGCGCCATCAGATTCTCCGCGGGCACGATTTCGCTGATCAGCCCCATGCGTGCCGCTTCCTCGGCCCCGAAAATCCTTCCCGTCAGCAGAAGATCGCGAGCCTGCTTTTCGCCCACCTGTCGCAACAGGAATGTCGAGACAATCGCGGGCACAAATCCGATGCGCACTTCGGTATAGCCAAACTTCGCCTCCGGAACCGCCAGCGTGAAGTCGCACAGCAACGCCAGTCCAGTTCCGCCTGCGATTGCCGCCCCGTTCACCGCCGCAATCGTCACCTTGGGGAACTCATAAAGGGACCGGAACAACTGGACCATGGTCTGCGAATCCTGCAGGTTCTGCTCAGGCGAACTGCCAAGCAGGGCCTTCAGATTGTCCAGATCCAGCCCGGAAGAAAAGGCCTTGCCCGCCCCGGTCACGATCAGGACGATCGCCTCCGACTTCGCCACCTCATCCAGCGCGCGCAGCAGGTCGCCAATCAGTTCGAAGCTGATGGCATTGCGCTTTTCCGGACGGTTCAGCGTGATCGTGGCCACGCCGCTGTCGTACGCGAGTTGTATCGTCTTGTAATCCATATCCTAAAACCTGCCATGTATTTCAGGGACCAAGAATTTAATCCCTTTGACCTATCCGCGATAATCCGTGCAAATCCGTGGCGAACTAATCCGCCGCGGGCGAACTGGAAAACTTTGCCCCGATCCCCCCGGTTGCCTTCAGCAGCGAATCCAGCGGCTTCAGTGGTGGCAATTCAGCGCCCCGCTGCCTGAGTGACTCGATTACTTTCTCTGTCGGGATGTTACCAACCAAAGCGTCTTGCGCAAAGGGACACCCGCCCAGTCCTCCCAACGCAGAGTCAAACCGGCGGCAACCCGCGTCGTAGGCGGCCAGAATTTTCTCCGCGGCCTGCGCGGGACGGCTGTGCAAATGTACGCCAATCTCAAGATAGTCGTACTTTGCCATCACCGCGCCGACGAGTTCGTTGATCTGCTGCGGGCTCGCCATGCCCACCGTGTCGGCCAGCGAAATCATCCGCAAATTATCTACTTCCATCAACGAGATCGCCTCGATCACTTCTTCGGGATTCCACAGGTCACCATAAGGATTCCCGAACGCCATCGAGATATAAACCACGACGTCGAGCCCGCCAGCGTCGGCCTTGTTCTGAATCTTCTGCAGTTCTTCAAGCGCCTCTTCGGGCGACTGGTTCTGATTTTTGCGCAGGAACGTTTCCGAAATCGAATAGGGAAATCCCAGCGTCGATACGGCTCGCGTTTCAACCGCCCGCTGAGCGCCCTTTTCGTTGACCACGATAGCGATGATTTCCACATCATCGGGCGGATCGAGTTCTTTCAGCACCTCTTCCGAGTCCGCCATCTGCGGTACGGCCTTCGGCGACACGAAAGATACCGCATCAATGTGCTTGAATCCCACGCTGATCCACGCATTGCGGTAGTCCACATTCAACTCGGCAGGGATCAACCCCTTCAGCCCTTGCCAGGCATCGCGTGGACACTCGATCAGTTTGACAGGATACGCCATAAAATCTTAGCCACGGATTGACACGGATTCTCACGGATGAAAGATGTTGCTGATCGTTCTGATCGGTGTCCATCCGTGCAAATCCGTGGCAAGCTAGGTCTGCAGCACTCCCACCTTGAACTCCGCCACGTCCGGGTTCAGCGCCGCCGCTTCCAGGGCCTGCGTGATCGCATCCCGGGTTTCGATCGGATCGATGATCTTATCGATCCACAACCGCGCCGCGCCGTAGCGCGGATCGGTCTGCTCATCGTAAGTGCGCTTCACCGACTCGTACAGTTCTCTTCTTTCTTCCTCACTCAGTGTTTTGCCGCTACGCTCCAGTTGCTTGACTTTAATCTCAACCAGCGTACCCGCCGCCGCATCGCCGCTCATGACCGCATAGCGAGCCGTCGGCCAGGCAAACACAAAGCGCGGATCGTATGCCTTCCCGCACATCGCGTAATGCCCGGCGCCGAACGACCCGCCCACGATCACGGTAATCTTCGGCACCACAGAATTCGAAACCGCGTTCACCATTTTCGCGCCCGCCTTGATGATCCCACTCCACTCCGCATCGCGTCCCACCATGAATCCGTTCACGTCGTGGAAGAAGATCAGCGGAATCAGGTTCTGATTGCAGTCCATGATGAAGCGCGCAGCCTTCTCTGCCGACTCCGTGTAGATCACGCCTCCGAACTCGACTCGCTTATTGCCCTCATGATCGGTCTGCTGTGCGTGCAGTTTCTGATTGGCCACGATTCCCACCGCAAAGCCGCCAATGCGACCGTATCCACAGATCAGAGTCTTTCCATACTCCGGCTTGTATTCGTCGAAGCGGCTGCCATCCAGCACCCGCGCCAGCACTTCCTTCATGTCATAGGGCCGTGCGGGCGACGAATCGTAGATGCCATAGATTTCTTCCGCAGTCAGCTCTGGCTCGACCGGCTTCTTCCGGTCCCACGGAGAAAGCCGCCGGTATCCCCACTTCTCCACAATCGAGCGAATCCGCGCGATGCAAGCTTGGTCGTTCGGTTCGCGGAAGTCGACCGTGCCGCTGATGGCCGAGTGCATCGCCGCGCCCCCCAGATCGTCCGCAGAAACCTTCTGGCCGATCGCTGCCTGCACCAGTGCCGGACCTGCAAGAAATAATCCGCTGCCGTCGGTCATCAGCACGTGATCGCACATTACCGGCAGATAGCCGCCGCCCGCCACGCACATGCCCATGATGGCCGCGATCTGCGGAATGCCCTTCGCCGACATCACCGCATTGTTGCGAAACACGCGTCCGAAATCGTCGGTGTCGGGAAACACATCTTCCTGCAGCGGCAAGAAAACTCCAGCGGAATCGACGAGGTAGATCGTCGGAATGCGATTCTCGAGGGCAATGTTCTGCGCCCGGATCACTTTCTTCGAAGTCATCGGGAAAAATGCGCCGGCCTTCACGGTGGCGTCATTGGCGATGATCATCACCATCCGCGTCTCAACCCGCGCCATCCCCGTGATCACGCCCGCGGCTGGTGCGCCGCCCCATTCCTCGTACATGCCGTGCGCCGTGTACAGTCCCAGCTCGAAAAATGTCCCCGGATCGGCCAGCAGCCCAATGCGCTCGCGCGCCGTCAACCGCCCCTTGGCATGCTGGCTTTCGATGGCCTTGGCGCCTCCGCCCTCGCAGATCTTTTCGCTCTCATTGCGTACTTGCGACATCAAGTCCGCCAGAAAACGCATGTTGGCCTCAAAGCGCGCGGAAGTAGGATCGATCTTCGTCGTCAGCACGTTTGCGGCAGACGAGTTCACTGTGGGAGATTCGTTACGGTCGGCCATGGGTCGAGAAATGAAGACGCGGACTGATTACGGTATACCACGCGGGCAGAACCGCGCAACGCGGCCTGGCGTAAACCTTGTACTAAGCCACTTCCGCTAAGGAAAAGTTCGTTGTAGGTCATTGATGATACGACCAACCGCCTCGGCCAGCGGATCGGCAGCAACCGCGTCCACCAGTCCGATCCGCAAGGCCTGCGGGGCACTAACTTTCTCGGCCGCTACAAACATTTCCATGGCGCGCCCTTTGCCAATCAGGCGAGGCAAGCGCTGGGTGCCTCCCCAGCCCGTGATCAGCCCCAAGGCCGCGCCCCGATGTCCAAAGACGGCATGCGGAGATGCGAT
>JADGNP010000238.1 GCA_017883425.1 Candidatus Sulfotelmatobacter sp.
GGCCGGACAGCCGAGGCGGCTGTCCCCACATGAGTTAATTTCCCCTGAGGGGGCGCAATTATGAAGTGTGAATGGGTAAGAGAAAATATCGTGCTCCAGGTTTATGGCGAGTTGGCGGACGACGCCCGCCACGAACTGGAGCAGCACGTGGCCCGCTGCGCGGACTGCGCAACCGAACTGAAGGCGGAGCAGGATTTTCACGCGCTGCTGGCGCAGGACCGCGCGGCCGATCCCACGCCCAATCTGGTGGCGGCTTCCCGCATGCGCCTGCAGGAAGCGCTGGAGACGGCCAAACAAGGCAGCTTCTTTAGCCGGTTGGCGTTCGATCCGGCGATCTGGCTGCGGCAGGTGCGGTTCTCGCCGGCGCTGGCGTCGGCGATTCTGATTCTCGGTTTTGCTGGCGGAGTGTTAACAACCTACAAGATTTACGCGCGCCCCACGACTACTGCCGTTGTGAATACAACGAACCAGACGCCAGTTCCCACCGAGGCCTCGATCGCGAGCATCAGTTCCATCGTCCAGGAGCCGGGCACGAATCAGATCAGCATCAAGTACAACGCGGTATCGACCCAGGAAGCGCAGGGGTCGCTGAACGACGAAAGGATCCAGCAGTTGCTGCTGTATGCGGCCCGCAACAACTACAACTCCGGCGTGCGGGTTGACTCGGTCGACCTGCTGGCGCAGAAGACCAGCGACATGCAGGTGCGCGAAGCGCTGATGTATACGCTGCAAAATGACACCAATCCGGGAGTGCGGCTGAAGTCGCTGGACGCGCTGGGTAATTACGTCAAGAACGACACGAACGTCCGCGACTCCGTGCTGCGGGCGCTGGTGAATGATTCGAATTCGGGCGTGCGGATTGAAGCTCTGCGGCTGATCGAGCCGGTGAAGGCCGACGGCAGTGTGCGCGGGGTCCTGATGGCGCTGGCTGCGAAAGATCAGAGTACCTACATCAAGTCGCAGGCCCGCACCATGCTGGCCCAGTTGCCGGAGATTGATTAGGAAGACCGTGTTGGTAGCGCCGGCATCTTGCCGGCTGGCCCGAAGGCATCTTGCCTTCGCATGCGGGGGCGAGACGCCCCCGCGACGGCCGCCGGGACGGCGGCGCTACCCGAGAACATTCGCTGACGTATGGCGAGAATTGAGGGGGCTATTTTGAAACGCGCGCTACAAATCGTCGGGCTGGCCGGTGTGCTGGCCCTGCTTGCGCCGCTGGTCTTTGTTTCGATGGGCTGGGCGCAGGAAACACATGTATCCCGCGAAGGCGGAGCCTGGGGTCAGGAGATCACGGGTTCGCTGGCAGCGGTCAAGAACTTGCGAGTCAAAGTCGACATGGGCTCCGTCAAAGTGCGAGGCGGGCAGCAGCAGGGCATCAGTTATGTCGTTCATACGCATTTCGGCAATTCTTCCGAGCAGGATGCACGCCGCCAGTTCGAGCAGTACAAGATCACGGCTTATGTGAAGGGCGATACCGCCTGGATCGTGGGGGATTGGCAGGGCGGAAGACGGCCCCGCCATTCTTCCGCGGAGTTTTCCGTGATGGTTCCCCGCGAAATGGCGCTGGTGAAGCTCGAAACCGAGGGCGGCAACGTGGACGCCACGGGAGTCGCCGGCCGCGTGGAAGCGGAGAGCGGCGGCGGCAGCATGCGCCTGGATGACATTGGCGGAGGAGTGAACGCCGAGACCGGAGGCGGGTCGATCGATGTCGGCACCGTCAGCGGCGATCTCGGACTGCACACTGGCGGAGGTTCCATCGAGGTTCGTCACGCCAACGGCAAGGTCGTAGCAGAAACCGGCGGAGGAAGCGTCGAGATCCAGGCAGGGGCGCAGGGCGCGACCATCGAGACCGGCGGCGGAAGTGTGGAAGTACGCCAATGCAATGGGAAGGTGAAAGTCTCGACGGGCGGCGGTAGCGTGGACCTGAGTGACGTTGGCGGTCCGGCGGAGATCGAGACCGGGGGCGGGAGTATCCGACTGACCTCGGCCAAGGGACACGTCCACGCCGAGACGGGCGGCGGTGGCATTGAGCTGTACGGTGTGCCTTCGGCTCAGGCCGAAACGGGCGCAGGCGGGATCACCGTGAAGCTGGTGAATACCGGCGCCGAGCGCAGCGATTCCGATCTGGAAACGGGCGCGGGCGACATCACCGTCTATGTTGCGGCTGATGTAGCCATCAACGTGCGCGCCAGCGTGGATATGGGGAACGGACACCGCATCACTTCCGATTTTCCCGATATCCACATCAGCAGCGAAGGCGACAAGTGGGGACCGAAGACGCTGACTGCGGAAGGCAAACTGAATGGCGGCGGCCCCGTGCTGAAGGTGCGCACCTCGAGTGGCGACATCTGCTTCAAGCGCGCCAGCCATTGAAGCTTGGAAAGGGCCCGCGGCTGTGAAACCGCGGGCTTAGCGAAACTATTGTTGAGGGAATGACCATGCGCAAATACGTTATGACCAGCATCGTGTTGTTGCCATTGCTCCTCACCTTTGCTCACGCCGCGCAGAACTGGTCTGTGGATCCGCCGGCGCAGCCCTGGGCGGTGTTTTCCAGCGAGGACAGCGGCACCAGTTCCTATCTTGGGGTTGACATAGCGGACGTGACCACTGAACGCCTGAGCGCTTTGAAGCTCAAAGAGGAAAAAGGCGTCGAGGTCACGATGGTCGACCAGGATGCCCCGGCCGGCAAAGCCGGCATCAAGGAGCACGACGTCATCCTCACGATGAACGGCACGTCGATTGAGAGTGGGGCCCAGTTGCGAAGGATGATCCACGAGATGCCGCCCGGCCGCGTGGTGAGCTTCGGACTGAGCCGGGATGGCCAGCCTATGACGATCAAGGTGCAACTGGCCGACAAGCACAACGAGTTCTCCCTCCACGGTCCTAAACCGGGCGATTTCCATGTTCAGATTCCTGAGATCCACATTCCGGACATCGACATTCCGTCGATCAACATGGTGGTGGTGACTTCCTCAGCACGTAGCGGCCTGATGGTAGAGAACATCACCCCGCAACTGGGAGAGTTCTTCGGCGTGAAGAACGGTAATGGTGTTCTGGTTCGCTCCGTCGAGAAGGGCAGCCGCGCCGAGAAGGCCGGCCTACGCGCTGGAGACGTGATCGTAAAAGTGAACGACCAGCCCGTGCATGACACCAGCGACTTTGCGCACGCAGTAAAGTCGCGCAGCGGCAACTCCGTCAGCGTGGGAGTGATCCGGGAAAAGAAGGAACAGAATCTGAATTTGACCCTGCCCGACCGCAAGGAATCGGGCGAACTGCTGGAAGAAGAGGAGAGTCTTGAGGGTCCGCTGATCGACGCCGAGTCCGCGGTCGATCTGAGCGAACTGCAGCAGGAAGTCGCCAAGTTGCAACCCCAGATGGAGCTTGCCACCGAAGACGCTCGCACATCGGTCAGGGAGCTTCGCAAGGAGCTCTGCGGCGAGCAGAAGAAAGTTCGCCAGCAGGACGAGCGCCTCAAGCACGAATTTCGGCTGCGGCAGGAACGGTCAAAGAAGAGTCAAGACAAGCTGAAGATGCAGTTGGATCAGCTGCGCCAGGAATTCCCGGGACACCGGTTCGATATCTAGCCGGCTGCGTACGATTCGCCCGTTACCGGCCGCCTGTGGCGGCGCGTGCCAGGCTGGCGAGGCAGACGCGGTTGCGTCCTGCCTGCTTCGCGGCGTAGAGACCATTGTCGGCCGCGCGGATCATTTCATCCCGGCTCTTACCGTGCGCGGGGAAAGCCGCGACCCCGGCGCTGATGGTCACCGTCCGGGGCACTCCGGGGAACTGATAGCTCTCCACCGAGCGCCGCAATTTCTCGGCGATAGCGATGGCCTGCTGCGCATTGGTCTGGGTCAGCAGGATCGCGAATTCTTCTCCGCCGTAGCGGCACACTACATCAATCTTGCGCAACTGCTGGTGGAAGAGTGAGGAAACCTGCCGCAGCACCTCATCTCCCAGCAGGTGACCGAACTCATCGTTCAGCCTCTTGAACTGATCGATATCGGCCATGATCACGGCCATGCCGGTTCCGTAGCGGCGGGCGCGCTCGATTTCTTCCATGATCCGCAGCTCGAAGAAGCGGCGGTTAAAAATGCCGGTGAGGCCGTCCAGGTACGCCAGTTGTTTGACACGCTCCACGTAGTGCGCGTTCTGGATGGAATTGGCGCAAATATCGGCGACCGATTCGAGCGACTGCAGTTCGCTCTCGCGGAACGTATTGGGCTGCGAGCTATGCAGCGTGAGCACACCCAGGGTCTGGCCAAATGAAATCAGCGGGATGCTCATGCGCGAGGCGGACTCTTTGAACAGCCGCTCGGGCTCGGGCGTGGTAGTCAGATCCTTCTCGATGATGGTGCCACTGGATGCGATCACGCGCACCCAGGGCTCCTGGCTGACCGGAAAACGTCCGCCCGGCGGAATGCAAGGCGTCAGCGTCCCCTGATGCGCCCGCAGGACAAGGTCGCCTTCCTCCCGCAACAGTAGCGATACGTGCGAAACCTGAAAAGCCAGCTGAATCACGGAGCATACGCGGGCCAGAAGATCTTCCAGATCCATGACGGCTGTGCTTTGCTGCGCGATGGTATTGATCGCTTCCAATTGCCGCGCCCGTTGGCGTTCCAGTGAGTACAAATAAGCATTCTGCAGAGCGATCGAGGCGTGCGTGGAAAACAAAGTCAGCAGCTCGATGGTTTCATCGTCGAAGCGATCGACGCGGTCGCTCTGGCAGTCGAGCACGCCCACGACTTCATCGCACACCATCAGCGGAATCGCCAGCTCCGAGCGTGTGGACTGCGCGGCGCAGATATAGCGCGGGTCTTTGGTCACGTCGGGGGCATACACCGGTTGCTTCTTCAAGACCGCGGCTCCGGTGATCCCGTCGTGGTATCCCAAACAAATCTTGTCCTTGCCGGCATCCCATCCGATCTGCGAACGGACGCACAGCTGCTGGGCCTCCTTGTCGAGCAGCAGGATGGCGACGTTCGGCAGATGAAAAAAGTCGCGCGCAATCGCCAGGATTCTCTGCAACACCTCGTCCAAATCAAAGGTGGAGAGCACGGCCTGGCCTGCGTCGTATAAGACGGCGAGTTTCGGCATGGTCGTACGAATTGTACGACGGGGGAAAGGGGTTACCGAGGTTCCGAAAGTAACCAGCTTTGAGGGCGCGCGCTCGAGCCAGTCTCCCGGCTATCGCCACTTTCTTGCGGTGCGGATCAATCCGTAGGCCACCAGGCAGAACCAGAAATCCAGAATCATGCCCAAGTCCAGATGGAAGCGGTGGTGTCGCGCCGCCGGCGGCAACGATGGGGCGAGGACGAAGTACACCACGTTGCCCAGTATGATCGCCAGCAGAGTCTCGAGATAATTGACAAGCACCGATGGTTTAGACACCGCAGCTCTCCTGCGAGTTTCGACGGGCTTTTCTCACCGAGCACGATTCTCACCGACGATAGCTTCCATGATGCACGAGCGGGCGGCGGCGTGCTCCTGCTACCATTCTTTCTGCCACCATCACGGAACCCTAGCGCATGCTCGAACTCTCCACCCCCGTCCAATATGTGAAGGGCGTTGGTCCGCGTATCGGGGAAGTTCTCGCCGCCAAAGGGATTCACACGGTCGGCGACCTGCTCCATTATCTGCCTTTTCGTTATGAAGACCGGCTGAACCCGCGCGGGATTTCCGAATTGCGTCCCGGCGAGATGGCCACGGTGGTCGGCGAAGTGCGTAATTCCGGGCTATTCCGCACGCGGAGCAAGCCGATTTTCCAGCTCACCGTCGGGCAAGGGCGAGCGCGCCTGCGTTGCCTCTGGTTCAATGCGACTTATTTGCAGGACAAGTTCACGCCCGGTCAGATGATCGCGCTGTACGGCAAAGTCGAAGAAGATCAGCGCAGCCGCGAACTGCAGATCATTCAGCCGCAGTTTGAGATCCTGGGAGATCCCGTCGACTCCGGGGAAAACGGCGCGGAAAAGAAAGTCGCGGAGTCTCTGGAGATCGGCCGCATCGTTCCCATCTATGAGGCGATCGGGCGGCTTACTCCACGCTGGTTCCGGCGCACTATCCGCACTGCGCTCGACAATCTGACGCCCGACCTGCCGGAGCCGATTCCCGCCGCGGTGCGTGCGCATCTTGGCCTGATCTCACCGCGCGCCGCGCTCTGGAACGTGCACTGGCCTGAGCCGGGCGAAAGTTTCGACGCCTTGCAGTCTTGGCGCACGCCCGCTCACATCCGGATGATCTTCGACGAACTGTTCTTCGTGGAACTGGGTATGGAGTTGAAGCGCCGCCAGCAGAAGGCGCAGACCGGGATCGCATTCCGCCTGGACGATCGGGTGCGGGCGGCGATCAAGAAGATTTTGCCGTTTCACCCCACCCCTGCCCAGAAGCGGGTGCTGAAGGAGATTGCGGCGGACATGGAAAAGCCTTATCCCATGCGGCGTTTGCTGCAGGGCGACGTCGGATCGGGCAAGACCATTGTGGGCTTCGAGGCAGCCATCATCGCCATCGAGAACGGCTGCCAGGTAGCGCTGATGGCGCCGACCGAGATTCTTGCCCAGCAGCACTATTTTTCTGCGAGGCGGATTCTGGAGAATGCCGGCTACCGCATCGTCCTGCTGACCGGCTCGCTCGAAGCCGACCGCAAGCGCGAAGTACGACGCCACATCGCGCAAGGCAATGCTCAGCTCGTAATTGGTACGCACGCGCTGCTGGAAGAGAACGTCGAGTTCGCCAAGCTGGGGCTGGTCATCGTGGACGAGCAGCATCGCTTCGGAGTGTTGCAGCGGCTGAAGCTGATGAAGAAATCGGGAGAAGCCAGCGAAGAGACTTATGTGGGGACCGCCGCCCTCGGCCGTCCTGCCGAGCGAAGCTCGGCTGCGGGACCAGAAACCGGCGAGCCGGACGTTCTCGTCATGACCGCGACGCCCATCCCGCGCACGCTCGCGCTCACGCTCTACGGCGATCTCGATCTCAGCGTCCTTGACGAACTACCGCCAGGACGCACGCCGATCGTCACCCGCTGCGGTGCCGACGACGAGTCGCCGAAGGTGTGGGAGTTTGTCCGCAAGCAAGTGGCGGCGGGGCACCAGGCCTACGTGGTCTATCCGGTCATCGCCGAGAACGAAGAGAGCGAGCTCAAGGCCGCGATCAAGATGTACCGCGAGCTCAGCGGCAAGATTTTCGCCGATCTGAAGGTTGGACTTCTCCACGGCCGCCTCGACGCCGAGTTGAAAGAACAGGTCATGCGGATGTTTCAGCGAGGCGAGCTGCAGATTCTGGTCGCGACCACCGTCATCGAAGTCGGCGTGGATGTTCCCAACGCGACCGTGATGGTGATCGAGCACGCCGAACGCTTTGGCCTGGCGCAGCTTCACCAGTTGCGCGGGCGCATCGGCCGCGGCGCGGCCAAGTCGTATTGCATTCTGATGACCGGGGGAAAAGTCACCGAAGAGGGCCAGCGGCGGCTCGACGCGATGGTGAAAACCAACGACGGTTTCCAAATCGCCGAACTGGATCTCGAACTGCGTGGGCCGGGCGAATTCTTCGGCACGCGCCAGGCTGGGATGCCGAGTTTCCGCGTGGCCAACATCATCCGCGATGCGCAATTGCTGGAGGCGGCCAAGCATGAAGCCGCCGCGGTAATCGCCGGGCCGAACGCCGAGATCTCCGCCGGAGAAATCAGCCGCGCCCTGGTGCACATGCGGGCGCGCTGGCAGCATACGTATGGGTTAGTCGAGGTCGGCTAGGATGCGGGATCGCGCTGGCTGACGAAAACAGCGGAACTGATAGAATCGAACGATGGCCGGGTCTTCCCAACTGATTCAGATCGAGCTTGGCGCTCCGCAGCGGATGCCCAAGCCGCAGTGGCTGCGGGCCAAAGCTCCCGTGGGCGACAACTTCCACAATCTGAAGAAATTGGCCCGGGGTTTGGGACTGCACACGGTGTGCGAATCGGCGCAGTGCCCGAACATCGGCGAGTGCTGGAACCACAAGACTGCGACGTTCATGCTGCTAGGGGATATCTGCACGCGGCGTTGCGGTTTCTGCGCTGTGCCCAAGGGA
>JADGNP010000239.1 GCA_017883425.1 Candidatus Sulfotelmatobacter sp.
CGACGCCTCCCCGCGGGCGGTCGTGATCGAGCATCCGGCGCGCCCCGGCTGGAAGCTTACGGACGACGAGAAGCCGGCGGAAAGTTCCGCATCCTTCCACCGCTTTCGACTCACCGTGGAGCCGAAGAAGACCACGACTCTGCTGGTGAAGGAATACCGGCCCATCATGAACAGCTATCAGCTGACGAATGTGACCGACAACCAGATCAAGTTCTTCCTCGAGCAGAAGATGATCAATCCCGACGTGGAAAAAGCGTTGCGCCGCATCGTTGCCCAGAAGAGTGATATCGCGGTGCTCGAAGCGGTAATTACTGGCCGCCGCTCCCAGGTGTCGAGCATCTCCGAGGATCAGCAGCGGGTCCGCGAGAACATGAAGGCGCTGAAGGGAAGTGCCGAAGAAAAGGCGCTGGTCGAACGATATGTCCGCGAACTGAATGAACAGGAAGATCGCGTGCAGTCGCTACGGCGCGAGATCACCGAGATGCAGCAGAAGCGCGACGCGGCCCAGAGCGCGCTCAACGGAATGATCGAAGCCCTGCAGATGGAGGTGACGTTGTAGGGCCGGCCGTGCTACGCACGGCAGACAGCCGAGGGCGGCTGTCTCCACAAAATTCTCCAAAATACTCAAGAATGCTCATGTGGGGACAGCCGCCTCCGGCTGTCCAGCCAGGGCGAAGCCCGGCTGTACATGAGATCAGGATGCGCACCAGCCCGGTTGCCCACGAGATCAGTGCGCCTACTTCTGCGCCTTCGGCCCGGCCGCCTTGACCTTCGGTGGAGCGTCGAAGTTCTCGAAGTTCTTGGCGAAGCGGTTACGCAGGTCTTCGGCGGCTTTGTCGTAGGCGGCTTTATCCGGCCACGCATTGCGGGGATTGAGCACTTGCGGAGGCACCCCGTGGCAACGTTTCGGAATGCTGAAACCAAACGTCGGCTCGATCTCGAATTCTTCTTTAATCAATTCGCCTTCGACGGCCGCGTCGACCATGGCGCGGGTGTGCGGAATATCCATGCGCTTGCCGACACCGTAGGGACCACCCTGCCAGCCAGTGTTCACCAGCCAGCATTGCGCGTGGTGCTCGCGCAAGCGGCGGCCCAGCATCTCGGCATATGTCTTTGGAGGCAGCGGAAGGAACGGCGACCCGAAACACGTGGAGAACGTTGCCGAAGGTTCTTTCACTCCAGCTTCGGTTCCCGCAACCTTCGCCGTATAGCCCGACAGGAAGTGATACATCGCCTGCTCCGGCGTCAACTTCGAAATCGGCGGCAGAACGCCAAAGGCATCCGCCGTGAGAAACACCACATTTTTCGGATGTCCGCCAATGCCCGGGATCAAGGCATTGTCGATGAAATCCACGGGATAGGCGGCGCGGGTGTTCTCCGTTTTGCTGTCGTCGTTGTAGTCGGGAATATGGGTGTGCGAATCGAGGGTCACATTTTCAAGCACACAGCCGAAGCGCAGCGCGTTCCAGATCTGCGGTTCGTTTTTCTTGGAGAGATTGATGCACTTGGCGTAGCATCCGCCCTCGAAATTGAAGACGCCGTCGGCGCTCCATCCGTGCTCGTCGTCGCCGATCAGGTCGCGCGAGGGATCGGCCGACAGCGTGGTCTTGCCCGTGCCCGAGAGCCCGAAGAACAGCGCGCTCACGCCATTGTGCCCAACGTTGGCCGAACAGTGCATGGGGAATACGTTCCGCGGCGGCAGCAGGAAGTTCATGACGCTGAAGATCGACTTCTTCATCTCGCCCGCGTACGAGGTTCCCCCGATCAGCGCGGTGCGGCGCGTGAAGTTCAGCAGGATGAAAACCTCCGACGCTACACCGTCGCGCTTGGGATCCGCCTTGAACTCGGGAGCCGAGATGACGGTGAACTCCGGATGATGATTCTTCAATTCCTCCGCTGTCGGACGCAGAAACAACTGCCGCACAAAAAGGTTATGCCAGGCGTATTCGTTCACGATGCGAACCGGGAGGCGGTATGCGGGATCGGCGCCGCAGAAAAGATCCTGCACAAAAAGCTCCCGCCCGCGTAGATGCTCCATCACCCGCGCATAGAGCGCGTCGAATTTCTCCGGCTCAAACGGCGTGTTCACCGCCCCCCAGGCGACGGTGTGCACCGTGGTTTCATCCTTGACGATGAACTTGTCTTTGGGAGAGCGCCCCGTGCGATTCGTATAACCCACGATGGCCCCGTTGGCCGCCAACTTCGCTTCGTTGCGCCGGACGGAGTGCTCCACCAGCACCGCCGGAGAGAGATTGAAGTGCGTCCGGCCTTCGCTCAGCAACTCGGCAACGTCGCTGACGTGCATCGTGGTCGCCATCGGGGTCTCCTAAGGGCAGAAAACAGTCACAAAGGGGAAACAAACTATTCTCCCTCAAAAGGCCCCGGGCTGCCAAATCTTTGTGAGGATCGGTCGGCCGGCTGGCGGATCGGGCAGAAATGCTCCAACTTCATGACAACAAGAAATGCTTTGGGAGATCGAACGGGAGCGACAATCGAGTTGAGGCGAAACGGCACGCCTACCCACTGCAATTCAGCGCGGGAAGCGTTTGCTACTCCGAGGTTTTGTACTCGCAGGCTGTGCGGCAGGCATCGCAGTACATGAGGCCGTCGCCGCAGAGACGGATGTCCATCACTGCCTGGCAAAGGCAGCAGAATTTTTCGCACTCACACGAACCTTCGGGCTGGTCGCACTGGGCGCAGCGGTATTTGGCGGAACTGGTTCCGGTGCTCATGAAAGTAATGTAGCGCGCATCGGCGGCACGCGAAAAATGACCTTGGTAACGGTGTCGCAGCGGAAAGAGCGCATCCACCACGCCTTCCGCACGCGACGATTTCTCCGTGGCCTATAATTCCCAGCAATGACCTTCCAACATCTGCTGGATGGCGCGGAGGTTCTCGCCCAGAACGGGGACCCAAGCGTCAGTGGTGTGGAATACGACTCGCGCCGGGTCAAGCCCGGGTGCGTGTTCGTGGCCATGCACGGGGAGACGTCTGACGGCAACCGCTTCATCGACCAGGCGATTCAGGCCGGTGCGGTCGCCGTCGTCACCGACTCGCCGGCCGAGAAGCCCCGCGAGGGAGTGGCCTGGGCCGTCGTGCCGCACGGGCGGCGAGCTCTGGCGCGCTTGAGCGCGAATTTCTATAAACGCCCTGCCGAGCGCATTGCGGTCACTGGGATTACCGGCACGAATGGGAAGAGTACGACGGCGTTTCTGATCGAGTCGATCCTTACGGCCGCCGGGCGCAAGAGCGCCCTGATCGGGACGATTGAATATCACGTGGCTGGCCACGTCTATCCCGCCCCGCATACGACGCCAGAGGCGCTGGAGCTGGCGCGCATCTTCAACGAGGCACTCGGCCTGGGCGCGACCGATGCGGTCATGGAAGTCTCCTCGCACGCTCTTGCGCAGGAGCGCGTGTTCGGCGTGCCCTTCGACGTCGCCGTGTTCACCAACCTGACGCGCGACCACCTCGACTATCACAAGACGATGGACGAATACTTCGCCGCCAAGCGCGTGCTCTTCGAAGGCTGTGGCACCGATGCACCCCGCGCGGTGGTAACCAACGTTGACGACGAATATGGCGCGCAGCTGGCCGAGTTCAGTCGCAAGCGCAGCGCTGTCGTGCTGACGTATGGTTGGGAGCGCGGCGACTTTCACGCCGAGAATGTGGACATCAACCCGCGCGGCACGCGCTTCGACATGGCCACGCCGCAGGACAAAATTGCCGTCTTCTCCCCGCTGATCGGGCGCGTGAATGTGTACAACATCCTGGCTGCGGCGGCCGCATGCTATGCGCGCGGGTGCGGATCGCAGGCGATTGCCCGCGGCGTTGAGTTGCTCACGCATGTGCCTGGAAGATTTGAGCGCGTCGACTGCGGGCAGCCGTTCACCGTGGTTGTGGACTACGCTCATACCGACGACGCCTTGCGCAACCTCACGGCGCTGGCCCGTGAGTTCGTCTCGCGCGGCGGAGGAACCGCCCGAGTCTTGACCGTGTTCGGCTGTGGAGGCGATCGCGATCGCGCCAAGCGTCCGCTGATGGGCGAGGCGGCCGGGCGCGGCAGCGACTTTGTGGTGCTCACCTCCGACAATCCGCGCAGCGAAGATCCGCGGGCGATCATCAACGACGCGCTGGTGGGGCTGCAGAAGACGGGCGTGAAGTACAGTGTCGAAGTCGACCGCCGCAAAGCGATTGCCCTGGCGATTGGAGAAGCGCGCCCCGGAGACATTGTGCTGCTTGCCGGGAAAGGCCACGAGAAGGTGCAGGTCACGCGCGAAGGATCCCGCCCCTTTGACGATGTCGAAGTGGCTCGCGAGGCTTTGCGGGCCGCTGGATTCGAATGCGAACAGGCCTCCGGCTAGGAAACCAGGCATGAAGCTGTCGCTATCGAAAATCGCTGAATTCATTTCTGCCACGGGCGACTTTCCACGCGAGGAAGTGGCGCAGGCCTATTCCATCGACTCGCGCACGATTGGAACTGGTGAACTCTTCTTTGCGGTGAAGGGTGAACGCTTAGACGGCCACGACTACGTCGGTGCGGCGCTTGAAAAGGGTGCAACTGCGGCCGTCGTCCAGAAAGACGAACTGCATCGCTATCCCGATGAGACCCGGCTGCTGGCCGTGGACGACACGCTGGTTGCGCTGCAAACCCTGGCCACCGCGGTCCGGAAGGTGTGGGGCAAGCCGCTGGTGGGCGTCACCGGTTCGGCGGGCAAGACGACGACCAAAGAAGCCATCGCGCATGTTCTCGGCGCGCATTTCCGCGTGCTCAAGTCCGTGGGCAATTTCAACAATCATTTCGGCCTGCCGCTCACGCTCTTGAAGCTGGAGCCGGAGCACGATGTCGCGGTCATCGAAATGGGCATGTCGCATGCGGGCGAGATTCGCGCGCTGGCGAAAATCGCCCAGCCCGAGATCGGCGTGGTAACCAACGTTGCTCCCGTGCACCTGGAGTTTTTTGATTCGCTTGCCGGAATTGCGCGGGCGAAGTACGAATTGATTGAGTCGCTTCCCGCCAGTGGAACCGCCGTGCTCAATGCCGACGATGAGTACGTTTCGCAGTTCGGGCGCGATTTCAGAGGCAAGGTGGTCACTTACGGTACGCGGGCGACGGCGGATGTGCGGGCCGAGAATGTGCAGACCCGGGGCGCGGAAGGCTCGGAGTTTGACGTGGTCATTGCCGGTGCACGCCAGCACGCGCATTTGCCGCTGGTCGGAGAACATAACATTCTGAACGCTCTGGCGGCCGTGGCCGTGGGCCTGGCTCGCGGACTGCAGCCGTCGGAAGCCGTCGGCGCGCTGGCAACCCTGGTGCCGCCAGACCAACGCGGGCAGGTTCTCCAACTGGGTAACATCACGGTCATCAACGATTGCTACAATTCCAATCCAAAGGCGCTGCACGCCATGGTCGATGCCCTGGCTGCGATGAAAGCCGGGCGGCGTATTGTGGTCGCGGGAGAAATGCTCGAGCTCGGGCCAGCGGGCGAAGAGATGCATCGCGCCGCCGGCCAGCATATCGCCGGGAAGAAGATCGATGTTCTGGTGGGCGTGCGCGGACTGGCCCAGGCGATGGTCGAGGGCGCCCGGCACGCGGGAACGGAAGCCGACTTCGTGGCGACGCCCGAGGAAGCCGGAGAGTGGTTATCCCGCGAGGCGCGGGATGGCGACGTGGTGCTGCTCAAGGCTTCGCGCGGCGTGAAGCTCGAGAAGGCGCTGGAAACGTGGAAGGCGATTCGCGACTCGAGCCGTTGAGAATTAGGATAACGATTCTTCACCACGGAGGCACGGAGACACCGAGAAGATCAAATTCCATTTGTTTTCCTCCGTGACTCAGTGCCTCCGTGGTGGAACTTGGGTTGCAGTCTGCAAGACATTCGTGCGAGGGACGGGAGGCTGATTGCTCTACTGGTTGTTGTTCGTCAAGCTGCAACACTACGTTGCGCCGTTCCGCATCTTTCGCTACGTCACTTTCCGCACGGCGTTCGCCAGCCTTACCGCCCTGTTCACCGCGCTGATCGTGGGTCCGCTGGTCATCGGCCGCCTCCGCGACTTCCAGATCGGTCAATACATCCGCGAAGAAGGCCCCAAGGCTCATCAGAAAAAAGCCGGCACGCCCACCATGGGCGGACTGCTGATCGTGATTGCGATCGTCGTCCCCACCCTGCTGTGGGCGGACCTGAGCAACCGTTTCATTTGGATTGCCGTGTTCTCCACTTGCGCGTTCGCGGCTATCGGATTCACCGACGATTACACCAAGGTGACTCGTCGTCGCAACCTCGGACTGACGGGGCGCGCGAAATTAGGATTGCAGATCGCTACCAGCATCGTGATTGCCTCCATGCTGATCGCCATGCAGACCTTCAACCTCTATTCCACCAAGCTGATCGTGCCGTTCTTCAAGCAGTTCCATCCCGATCTGGTGGTACAGAGCTGGGAGCGCTCTCCGCATTTGTGGCCGCTGGCCTTTCTGCCTTTCATGGCGTTCGTGGTGCTGGTCATTGTGGGTTCAAGCAACGCGGTGAATCTTACAGATGGGCTGGATGGGCTGGCCATTGGTTGTACGGTCATTGCGGCGGGCGCACTAACCGTGCTTACCTACGTCAGTGGCCACGCCACCTTCGCGACCTATCTGGAACTGCAGCGCATGCCGCAAGTGGCCGAATTGACCATTTTCTGCGGGGCGATGGTGGGATCGTCGATTGGGTTTCTCTGGTACAACGCGCATCCCGCGGAAGTCTTCATGGGCGACGTGGGATCGCTGGCCTTGGGCGGTGCGATCGGCACGGTCGCCGTCATGATCAAACAGGAACTGCTGTTGCCGTTCATTGGCGGCGTGTTCGTGATTGAGGCCGTCTCGGTGATCCTGCAGGTCGGCTCCTACAAGCTGCGCAAGAAGCGCATCTTCAAAATGGCGCCCCTGCATCATCACTTCGAACTGCTGGGCTGGTCGGAGTCGAAGATCATCGTGCGCTTCTGGATCGCATCGCTGGTCTTCGCCCTGTTCGCGCTGACGACGCTGAAACTGCGCTAGGAGAATTATCACCACGGAGGCACGGAGACACGGAGAAAAGCAAGAAATAGAATTTGATCTTCTCCGTGCCTCTGTGTCTCCGTGGTGTAATGGGCTTTGATGGAACTGAACGGAAAACGCGTGCTGGTGGTTGGCCTCGGCAAGTCCGGGGTGGCCTCGGCCTTATTTTTGAAGGCGCATGGTGCGCGGGTCACCGTGTCCGATACCAAGAGCGGAGACGAACTGCGCAACGAAATTCCGGTGCTGCTCGATCATGGCATCACCGTCGAGACCGGCGGCCATGGCGACCGCACGTTTCGCGGCCAGGACTTGATCGTGGTCAGCCCCGGCGTGCCGGTGGATGCGCCGCCGCTGGCGCAGGCGCGCGCCCTCGGTGAAGCTGTGATTGGCGAGATCGAACTCGCGGCGCAGTTCTTGCCCGGGCCCATCGTCGCCATCACCGGGTCGAACGGCAAGACCACAACCACCACCCTTACGGGCGAAATCATGACGGCCGCGGGCTTCCCCGCTCTGGTCGGCGGCAACATCGGGACGCCTGCGATTTCGCTGGCTGAGCGCGCCCAGGCAGAGACTGTCATTGTGCTCGAGATCTCAAGCTTTCAGCTGGAAACGATTCAGACTTTCCGTCCAAAAGTTGCGGTTGTGCTGAACGTGACGCCGGACCATCTCGACCGCCATCGAACGTTTGAAGTCTACGTCGACGCGAAGGCGCGCATCTTCGAAAACCAGCAGGGAAGCGATTTCGCCGTGCTCAATGCCGACGACCCCACCTGCGTAGCGATGGGCTCTCGCACGCACGCGCAAGTGTACTGGTTCAGCCGGCAGAAAGAAGTGCAGCAAGGCGCGTGGGTCCACGAAGGCAACATCGTGTTCCGCGATAGTCGGGGTGAACAGAAGACGCCCCAGCGCGAGATCATGCAGGTCTCCGAAATTCCGCTGAAAGGCGCGCATAATCTCGAGAACGTGCTGGCGGCAGTGTGCGCCGGCGCGCTGATGGGATGCGCGCCGGACAAGATTCG
>JADGNP010000240.1 GCA_017883425.1 Candidatus Sulfotelmatobacter sp.
GCGTCAAGGTACGACACCTCTCCGACACCCAAGTATCCAGCATTATTTCGAATGGCATACCTGGAACCGGCATGCCACCTTTCCACAATCTCAATGCACGGCAGATTGGCTCGTTAGTCAGCTATCTGCGAATCCTGCAAGGCAAACTTGAGGCGCGGACACCGCCCGGCGACGCAACGCGCGGCAAGGGAATATTCTCCGGCAAAGGCGAATGCTCCACTTGCCACACGGTTTCCGGCGTAGGCGGATTCCTTGGCCCCAACCTCTCTGCCTATGGATCTGCCATGTCGGCAAGAGCGATTCGAGACGAGATCGTCAGGCCGGACAGGATTGAGGCGGCCGGCTACCGGTCAGCCATGCTTACCACCCGCGATGGTGATCGCCTGGAAGGCGTTATTCGCAATGAAGACAACTTCTCGGTGCAGCTTCAGACTAAGGATGGCAGCTTCCATTTCTTTCAAAAATCTGACTTGCGGACCGTGGAGCCTCTCGGCCATTCTCTGATGCCGACCAATTATCGCCAGCGGCTCAGCCCGGACGAACTCAACGACCTAGTGAGTTATCTAATGAAAGGGGGTCCGGCCCCAGGCGAGGCGCGAACCTCCCACCAAACAGGGGACCCTGCCCAATGAAATTCGGGAACACAATCTTGCTTCACTTAATGAGCGTGGTCTGTTTGCTGCTCACGGCGTCCGCCCAAGACTCCCGCGCTTTTGGGCTTCAGGCGCTCTCTCCGAAGTTCTGGGATCTCGTCGATCACCACGTGAAACTGGAAACGGTGGCGACCGGCTTTGGCTTTACGGAGGGTCCGATGTGGGACGCGGCCGGATTCCTCTACGTCAGCGACGAGACGATCAACCAGATTTTTCGCGTTTATCCCAATGGCAAGAAAGAAGAGGTCATCGCGTTGGGCGACCCGGACGGCAACACCTTCGACCGTCAGCACCGGTTGATCGATTGTGCGAGCGTGTTGCGGGCGATCATTGCAGTGACTCCGGACGGAAAATACAAGATTCTCGCCGATCGCTACGACGGAAAGAAATTCAACAGCCCGAACGACGTGGTCGTGGGACCGGACGGCGCACTCTACTTCACCGATCCGACCCTCGACCTGGTTGCGGGAGAGAAGCAGGAAATCCCCTTCCAAGGCGTCTATCGCCTGGATGACAAGGGCAACGTGCGGTTGCTGACGAAAGATCTGACCCAACCCAACGGATTGGCCTTTTCTCCGGACGGCAAGCACTTCTACATCGACGACAGTGAAAAAAGAAACATTCGCGTGTACGACGTCGCCGCAGACGGCACACTCAGCAACGGCCGCATTTTCGGCGAGGAGCCTGGAACGAAGAACGACGGCGTTCCCGACGGCATCAAGGTAGATAAAAGCGGCAATCTGTTTGTCACTGGACCCAAGGGCATCTGGGTCTGGGATGCAAACGGTAATCACCTCGGAACGATTGCCCTGCCGGAACAGCCCGCAAACTTGACCTGGGGCGATAAGGACTACCGCACTCTTTACATCACAGCAACCACATCGGTGTATCGCCTCGAACTGAAGACGCAAGGCTATGTACCTTATCTCGCGCCCTGAAACGGCCCGAGGCCACGTCCGGTGCCCGTCAGTATGGAAGGGCGAAGCTGAAAACATCGCTTCCAGCGCAGATTGTCACGTACTGGACCCCATCGACCGCATAGGTCATCGGGGATGCACTGATTCTCTGGCCAGTATTGAAGTGCCAGAAAGCGTGGCCGGTCGTTGCTTCAACCGCCTCCAGAGAACTGGCATCGTCCCCAAAGAACACCAATCCACCGGCGGTTGTGAGCGTCCCACCCCAGGAGTCGCCCTGGCCCACCTGAGGATAACGCCACGCCGTCTTTCCATCCGCCACGGAAAGCGCCAGCAGAATCTTCTGCGGGTGTTCATCGGGAGGAAGCTTCGTGCCTGTATTGTAGTAAGTCTCGCCCTGGACGAACGGTCTCGGGCTCGCCAAGAAAAGATTGCAGCTCTCAAGAGCCATAACATAGAAGAGCCCGGTGTTGGGATTGTAGGAAGGCGAAAACCAATTTGTGGCACCGTTAATGCCTGGGCAGATAAGAGTGCCTTCTCTGGTCGGGATTCGACCCGACAGAAGAGGGCGGCCGGAAGCGTCCACACCCTTGGCCCAGTTCAATTTGTCCACGAAGGAAGTCGCGCGCAGGAACTTGCCATCGCTCCGGTCGAGAACATAGAAAAACCCGTTTCGGTTGGCCTGCACTAAGAGGTGACGGACCGTGCCATCCTCTTTTACATCCAAGAGCACCGGGGTTTCGTTTGCGTCATAGTCATACAAGTCGTGGGGCGTGAACTGGAAGTGCCACCTCAATTTTCCCGTGTTGGGGTCGATTGCCAGGACACAAGAAGTGTAGAGGTCGTCTCCCGGCCGGGAGTCTCCAACAAAATCGGGCGCGGCATTGCTGGTAGTCCAATACAAAGTGTCGAACTCCGGATCATAGGTACCGGGCATCCAGGTTGTGCCGCCTCCATGCAGATAGGAATCGCCCGGCCAACTGGAAGAGCCGAATTCTCCCGGCCCGGGAATGGTCCATAAGCGCCACTTTAGCTGTCCGGTCAATGCGTCGTAGGCGGCCACGAATCCGCGCACTCCGGAGTCGCCGCCGGAAGTGCCGACAATCACTGCGCCTTTCACCACCAGCGGAGCACTAGTCGCGCCGTAATGCTTGGCCTTGTCGGCGTACACGACGTCCCACCGCAAGCCTCCTGAACGCGCGTCAAGACAAAGCAAATGCGCGTCATCGGTTTCCGTGTAGACAAAATTCTGCCACACCGCAACCCCACGGTTTTTGTGAGCTGCGGCATCGTCGAGCAATCCTGAACTCACGGGCCGCTGGTAGCGCCACAAAACCCGCCCCGTACGCGCATCGAGTGCGAATACGTCGTTGGCGGAAGTGACGTACATAATGCCGCGGAAGACCACAGGCGTCGCTTCGAGCCTTTGCGAGTTGCCCGGGTGGAAAACCCACGCCGCGCGAAGTTGCGCGACGTTTGCGGCGTTGATTTCATGCAAACTGCTGTAGCGGCGTCCGGTGTAGTCTCCGTTATAAGAAGTCCAGTTCGCACCCACCGGCTGTGTTATCAGATCCTCCGCGCTAACGTTTGTGTCGGCGGTGACTGGGGATTGCCGCTCCTGCCCCGGGGACGACACTGCGGTGCAGACGGCTAGCAGGAACAGGACGAAAGCTTCACCACGCCATTTCATGTCAGCGATTGTCTCCAGTGCTTATGCGCACCTCCTGAAGAGAACCGCGGTCCACTCCCTGCTCGTCTTCCAAGTGAAGGGAGAGTCGCGCAGGTTTTCCCGGAGGGACAATCTCCACGTCGAGCGACACCGGTTCAGCCGGATTCACATCCGCGACCGGCAGAGATCCGAGGCTGCGCCCATGTTCATCGTAGAAACGCGCGACGAGGTGTCCAGAAAAAAATACACCAAACGAACCGGCAAGCTTGATCTTCCCATTCTCCAGAGCATTGGCTCGAAGGGGGCGTATCAAAATGCCCGCGTCCGTCACGCCATGGAATTCAACTCCCGTTCGCGCGGGGAACCATTCCGTATCGAAGTCGCAGCTCTCTCCCGGACGCAGTTTGCACATCGGACTGTTAAGCTCGGCTTCGAGGTAGTAAGGGCTTGCATCGGCATCCGCGCTCAGGGAAGGCATTCCGTCGCTATTCAACCTCAGTTCAGGACCGTTAGTCCAAAAGATGACGGATGCCTTGCCCGGATAGGGTCTTTTCTCGTCGTATTGGAAGCGTTCGACCATGGCGTACCGGCTGCCGCCATCGACGACCGCCAGCCAGCCTTCCGTCGAGTCCAGCCACAATTCCGCAGCCAGGTGCACGTAGTGTACGGCAAAGAGGCCGTCGTCCCTCACCGCCACCGCCTGATTCTCCGCTGGACCGAAGCGAACGTGATAGCGGTTGAGATAACTGCTCGATCGGTTCGCGGGGGTGAACGTCCAGAAATCATGGTTGAAGCGAGCGGAAGAACCGGCACTCGAAGAATTTGGCTCGCCGGTATCGTATTGCGAAACGGACTGCATCGACCATTCCACCGTATGCCCGGTCACATTCTTCATGGAGGCGTGAAAGTGGATGCTCGGGGCATCGGCGTCCAAACGAATCGTGCGCAGAAACTGAATCCCGGTCTGGGGATCGGCTGGGCCCGTAAGTTCGATCTCGCAGCGTTGTCCTTGCGAAAGCTTTCGAAAGGAGAATGGCCCGTCGTCCAGGACGTCGGAGTCGCCCACCCAATGTTGTTCGTCGTTGTTGCCTTCCGGCAAGAGCCAGAGTTTGTCGCCCCCGTAATTGAACCACTGGCCCGACTCCGGCGGCAGGTACTTGCCGGCAAACTTGGGATTGACGAACAGGTAGGGATGTCCAGCGAAACTCACCTGCATGAGCCGTCCGCCATTCTGGGGTACCACGATCAACTGCACCCATCGGTTGGAGAGTTGTTGCGCATGCCAGCCCTTGTAGTCCACGGTTTCGACGCGGCACTCTGCACTCTTCGGCGGATTTGCCTGACTGCGCGCCGGGACGGCGGGCAGCATCAGTCCGATCGAGGCCATAAGAAATAACACGGCGAAGCGTCGCGTGCGATCCCCGTGTGGAAGATGCAGTGTCATGAACGCGCCTTTCGAAAACTGCCGGAGGTTCAGAGCGCAGCGGTCTTCAAGTATCTGCCTGGGCCTCGCCAGACAAAACGGAATGAAACCCAATAAAACGAAAGATTTCGATTTGCGTCAAGCATAATCTGTGTTATACCGACTTCGCGAAGGTGAGGGGCCATTTTAACCAGTTGTTGAGGAGGTTTCGCAATGCGCATCCGGAATTCCAGCCGGCGATCATTCGTGAAGCTGTTGGCGGCTGCACCACTGCTGAGCCAGATTGCAGCACGCGACCTGTACGCACAGGCGGCCTCCGCCATGGGAAAGGATCCGCGCCAGAATGTATACACCCGGCTCGGTGTGAAGACAGTCATCAATTGTCGCGGAACGTGGACTTATTTAAGCGGGTCTCTGGAATTCCCGGAAGTTCGCCAGGCGCAACTGGAAGCCTCGGAGTATTTCGTCAACATGCTGGAACTGCAGCGTGCCGTGGGCAGACGCTTGTCGGAGCTGACCGGCGCGGAGTCCGGCATCATCACTTCCGGTTCGGCGGGTGCAATGGCAGCAGCAACAGCCGCCTGCATGGCCGGTTCCGATGATAAATACATCTGGCAACTTCCAGATACCACTGGCCTGAAACATGAAGTGATCATGGTGGGAGGCCGGAGCGCGTTCGATAGCGCCATTCGGCTGACCGGAGCCAAGTTGGTTCTTACATATTCTCCGGAAGAACTCGCCAACGCCATCAACGAAAACACCGCGATGATCTACACCACCGATCTCGGTGAAAAGCTGCAGCGAGTAGTGGCGATCGCGAAACAGCACAAGATTCCAATGTTGCTGGATGACGCCGCGGGCATACCGCCTGCCGACAACGCCAGGCTCTACGCTCGGATGGGGATTGACCTTTATTGCTTCTCGGGCGGGAAGGGACTCTGCGGGCCTCAATGCAGCGGCTTGCTTCTGGGACGAAAAGACCTGATCGAGTCGGCCCTGCTGAACTCCAGTCCGCGCGAGGGAGCCGTGTGTCGCCCGATGAAAGTCGGGAAAGAAGAAGTTATCGGTTGCCTGACCGCGCTCGAAACCTGGCTGAAACTGGACGAGAAAAAGCTCTACGACGAATGGAATGGCCGCATCGATCGAATTCGGAAGCTGGTGGAGACGGTGCCCGGCGTGAAGACCGACACCTACATCCCCGACGATGGAAACCGCTATCCCACGCTGAAGATCTCCTGGGATCAGCAGGCCTGGCGATTCAGTATTGCCGATTGCGTGCAGGAACTGCGCGCGGGCGATCCTGTCATCGAAGTGCTCGGGGCAGACAATCCGAGCCTGGTAAAGACGGTTCGCGAGGGTCAGCCGAATCGAAAAGAACACAAGGGGCCCGACCACATCGAATTGGTTTCTATGACCATTAAGCCCGGGGAAGAAATCATTGTCGGACAAAGACTGCGCGCCATTCTGGGCGCCGCACAGAAGAAGTCTGCTGCGTAGAGACGGACGGGAACCTGCTGTTTAGATAACGATTTATCGGAAGATTCCTATGCGATTGCTGCTGTTCGGATTTCTTCTTTCGTCGTCGCTCGTCACTCAGGGACAGCTGCGCGCCGTCGTTCCCCCGCAGTCGGCCTCTCACCAGAATCGTTTCTACTCGCCCGGTGTGGATGCCGGAGACTACGTCTATATCTCCGCACAGGGGCCACATCGCACGGACGGCAGTTCACCAGCGACTTTCGGTGCTCAGGTTCGCCAAGCCCTGGATAAAGTCAAGGCGGTCGTCGAATCTGCGGGCTTGACCATGGAGCACGTCGTCTACACCCAGGTGTATCTGGAGGACATCAGTAAGTATGGCGAAATGAACCGAGTCTTCGCCGAATACTTCACAAAGACTCCGCCGGCTCGGGCGGTGTTGGGCGTGGCCGGCATTCCCGAGTCCCCCATTCAGATTAGCGCTGTCGCGGTGCGCAGCTTAGCGGACAAGCGGGCCGTCTATCCGCCGAACTATAAGTCAGAGGATCCCGCTTCGCCGGGCATCCTCACTCGCGACCGGCTTTTCGTTTCCAGCATGCCCGGCGCCGATCCTGTGAGTGGCAAGGTTCCGGATGATCCGGCAGCGCAAGTCGATCTGGCGCTCGACCGCGTGGAGGCAGTCGCGAAGGCAGCCGGCCTCGATCTCAGCCACATGGTTTTCGTCAATCCTTACCTGACTGGCGAGATTCCGATGCGGATAATGAATGAGCGTTACGCCAGGCGGTTTGAGTTCGGCAACACCCCCGCGCGAGCCACAATCGAAGTGGCAAGTCTGCCCGGTGGCGCCCACATCGAGTACACCGGCGTAGCCGTACGTGATCTCAAGCAGCGGAGAGCCGTGCGTCCGAAGAACATGCCGCCCAGCCCCACCGCCAGCCCGTGTGTTTTTGCCGGTGACACTTTGTATTGCTCCGCCAAGAGCGGCTTCATTCCGGGGCCGCACGGCGGCGTCTATGCCTCGACCACGCAACATCAACTGAGGCAAACCATGCGTAATCTGCTCGACAACCTGGAAGAGGCTGAAATGAATTTCGACCAGGTTGTGGCCACAAATGTGTACTTAGACGACTTGTCGGACATGCAGGCGTTTGACGAGGTGTACGCCCAGTATTTTGGCCATGTGCTGCCCGCACGAACCACCATCCAGCAAATTGCGCCCGCGGTGCGCAAACCCGACAAGGAAGACCACTACCCCGATCTGGAGCAGGTATCGCTCATAGCGGTCCGCAGCCCGGCCGGTCACTGAACACGAGTGTGAAACAGAAGGCCCCGGAACAATTCACGCTCGATGTTTACGCCAACTTCAATGCGGGCGGCATCTGTTATAGCTCCTCTAACGCCGCCAGCTTGAACGGTTGTACCAACAGATTGTGGCGAGCGTAGCTGGGATGTGGCCTAAGTTCACTCACAGAGCACGTGGCAAGCCGGTCTGCTCGGGTCTCTGTCTCTGGCAGACAGGAAAAGTGATCAGTGATTCGGAACCTAGTTAGGGGATTGCCGACGATTGGAAGTTGAGCCGCTTCTACCATAGCGATCAATCGACCTTGTGAGCTGTAAGCACAGTGTGATCTCGCTCCTTGACCAGCCTAATCCTGTCCAATAGAGTATCCCGTTAAAGTTGCCGAAGGCTCATCTCCCTCTCCGTGGAGGGCGCGTGAAACAACTACTTTTCGGATGCCTGTTCGTGCTGTTGCTCGCGGCAGCAGGTTGCGGAGGCGGAAGCGTCTCCAATTCCCCGCCGCCACCGCCGCCTCCAACCGACCCTGATCAGCGCGCTGATCTTCTCCTGTCTCAAATGACGTTGGATGAGAAGCTTCAGCTTGTCCA
>JADGNP010000241.1 GCA_017883425.1 Candidatus Sulfotelmatobacter sp.
GGCTAAAGCCGAAACCCGTTGCAGTTCCTGGCGGCACGGCTGAAGCCGTGCCCTTCCCGTTCCTGCCTTCCCTATACAGCAAATCGAGAACTGCTCTAGGCTCTGGCCTACTTGAAATGATATTATGAATCATATGAGACAGGCTAAGAGCTTTACGATTAGCGATGAGATCTTAGCCGAGATCGCAAGCACCAAGGGCACGGGGTCGACCAGCAAACGGGTCAATGAGCTCCTGAAGCGAGCTCTCGAACAAGAGCGCCGCGAACGCCTGGAACTGGAGGCTGCGGAATTCTTCGCGAACGACAGGGGAGATTCCGTTCGCGAAAGGGCTGCCTACCAGAAAGCCTCTAAAGCGGCGTTATCCCGAGGCTGAAGTATGTCGAAAGTTCCCACTGGGTGGTACCCAAAGCGGAGCGAGGTCTACTGGTTACGCCTCGACAAAAACCGTCCGGCCTTGATTATTTCGAATGACGCGCTGAACCGGCACGCCTTGGATGTCTGCGTCGTGCCGATCACCTCGGTTCATCACGGACGGTTCGCATTACGAGTCGCCATTGGAGCAGAGGACGGCGGACTCGCCCGAAACTCGTGGGCAAAATGCGACCAAGTCACAACCTTGGACAAACAGGACGTAGTCTATCCTCCGCTGGGTCGGGTGTCCCCGGCGACGCTCCGGCGCATCGAAGAAGGGATCCGACTCGCCCTTGATCTCTCCTGAACTCACAGCCGTTTCTACGGCACGTATCCCGCGCCGCGCAGCACTTTGCCGGGAAGGGCACCCGTCATCTTCCCTTGGTCGATCACGGGCACGCCGTTGACCAGCACGTAGTCCATTCCGTCGGAAAGCTGATTGGGATTGTCGAACGTTGCCCGATCGTGCACGGTGGCAGGATCGAAGATCACCACGTCGGCCCACATACCCGCTTTGAGGACTCCGCGGTCCGTCAGGCGCATGCGCTGCGCCGGGAGCGCGGAGAACTTGCGGATGGCATCTTCCAGGGTCAGGACTTTTTCTTCGCGGACATACTTGGCAAGCACGCGGGGGAACGTTCCGTAAGCGCGGGGGTGAGGATGCGCCTGGCCTAGAATTCCCTCGGGCGACGTACCTTCGGAATCGTTGTCGATGGCGACCCACGGCTGTTGCAGGGCCAAGGTCACATCAGGTTGCGACATGCCGAAAACGGCGACTTCGGCGGATGGGTCTTCGATGAGAAAGTCGAAGAGAGCGTCCATGGGGTCTTTGTTCCACAGCTTGGCGATCTCTGAAAGACGCTTGCCCAGCAGGGGCACGAAGCGTGGATTCTCGACGGCGCCGATCATGATGGCGTCAGGACCGGGGATTTCCTGCCATTCGTTGTCCCAGTCTTTGGATGGCGTCTGCAGGTCTTTGCGAACTCGCGCGCGGGTCACGGGATCTTTCAGCCGCTCGACGAGTTTGGCGTCGCCGCCATCGTGCGCCCACGGCGGGATGAAAGCGGAGAAACCGTTGTACCAGGCGGTGTAGGCATAGGTGTCGGCGCTCACATCGGCGCCGGCGGCGCGCGCGGCATTGATCCTGGCTACAACTTCCGGCATGCGCCCCCAGTTGTTCTTGCCCGCGACTTTAATGTGCCAAATCTCCACGGGAATGTGGGCTTCGCGGCCGATGCGCAGGGCCTCGTCGATCGCTTCCAGAACGGAGTCGCTCTCGTTGCGCATGTGGGTCGCATAGATGCCGCCGGATTTGCCTGCTTCCGTAGCGAGCGCGATCAGTTCATCCGTCTTGGCATAAGGCGCGGGCGCGTATTCGAGCGACGTGGAGACGCCAGCGGCGCCGTCCTTCATGGCTTCGCGCACCAGCGCCTGCATTTGCTCCAGTTGTGCGGGAGTGGGCTGCTTATCGTCGTCGCCCAGCACCATGCGGCGGACTTGCGTGGCGCCGACATAACTGGCGAGGTTGATGCCCATGCCCTGCTTTTCCAGCCGCACGAAATATTGGCGGAGCGTGCGCCAGTCGGGAGTGATCTTGAAGTGCTCATAGCCGCTGCGGTCGGACTGGATGATCGCGTCGTTGAGCGGAGCGATCGAATTGCCTTCACCGGTGATTTCGGAAGTGATGCCCTGGTAAATCTTCGAGGGCAGGCGCGGGTCGACGAGAATCGTGAGTTCCGATTGGCCGAGCATATCGATGAACCCCGGCGCGACGACCTTGCCGGCTGCGTCAATCGTGCGCTTGCGCGGGGCGCTGGCCAGATTGCCGATGGCAGCGATCTTGCCGTCGCGGATGCCAACATCTCCGGAATACCAGGGGGAACCGGTGCCGTCGATGATGTGGCCGTGGGTGATGACGAGATCGAAGGCGGCAGATTGTGCTTGAGCCAGCACATTAGGGGGAACGCTCATCAGCATTAGTGCAAGCAGAACCTGACACAGTCCCGATTTCGCTTTCATGATTTCGTCTCCATAATGGATCGTCAGAAAAGAGCTTACCGCAAAGTTCGCGAAGAAATGCCGCGGAGGACGCAAAGGACCTGCTTCACGTTTGGGCCTTAACAGTAACAGTTCTTCTGCGGTGCGAGAACGCGCCCAGTGCAATCCAGATTCCTAGCGCCAGCCATTCGTAGACCGTGAAATGGCCGGGGACGAGCGGGATTACCTTCATCAGGGCCATTGCGATTCCGACTGCCAAGCCGAACCATGCCACGGCGCGTTCGGCTGCCGACAGCGTTATCACGCCAGGCCGGGCGCGCGCAAGGGCCAGGCATGCGGCGCAGGTTGCCGACCATCCAATGGCGCAAGCTACGGATCCGACCTCGGTGATGGGAACGAGGATCGCGTCCCCCAACAGCATACAAGCAGCCGTGGCGAGGCCGATGCAGAGCACCGCAGCCGACGGAGTCTGGTACCTGGCGTGGACCGCTCCAACGCGGGAGTCGACCATGCCACGGCGTCCCAGGGCAAAGAACAAGCGGCTGGCGGCAACGAAATTTCCGTTGAAGCATTTGAACAGCGAAAGCAAGGCAGCCGCGAGGATGATGTTCACGATCCAGCGAGAACCTAGAGCTTGCTGGAACGCCACTGCGGTCATGAATTTCTCTCCAGTCAGCCGGCGCCACGGGGCCACGAATGCGACGGCTGCGACAATGCTGGCATAAAAAAGAATGCCGATGAAGATGGCCATCCAGATCGCGCGGAAGAAGCCTCGGGTGCGGAAGTCCGGGCTCGCCTCTTCCGCCGCCTTGCCCACCGATTCGAAGCCGGTCATAAAGTAAGGAACGATCTGAATCACCAGCAAAATTGAAATCCACGGAGTGTGCGTGAACAGCGGCTGGATATTGGCGGGCGAGCCGCGACTTACGCCGAGAGCCACAAAGACGACAAAGAGAGCAAGCGTGCCGAAGCTGGTCCAATTTTGGAATGTGGCGCTGAGGCGGATGCCGCGATAGTTCAGCAGCGTGAGCAACGCGGTCAGGGCGAGGCCGATGGCCAAGTGCGGCAGATAAACCGGACGGCCCGCGATGCGGTAGAGTTCCATCGAATCGAGGCCAGGGACGATGTAGCCGGCGATGCGGCCGACCGCGACGGCTTCCCATGGGCAGACGATGAAGTAGGCCAGGGTCATCATCCAGCCGGTGGCAAAGCTGATGGAACGTGGAAAGACCGCGGAGGTGTAAGCGATTTCTCCCGCAGCGTCGGGCATGGCGATCACCAACTTGCCGTAGACCCATCCGATAGGAAGCAGAAGCGCGCCGCCAATCACGAAACCGAGAAGAGCGCCGAGTGCGCCGCCGCGGAGCAGCCAGTCATCCATGATGACCAGCCAGCCGACGCCCACCATGGTTCCCCAACCGAGAGTGAAGTAGTCGGTGGCGCGGAGTTGGCGGGCGAGAGTGTTCACGTGGGTGTTCAATGAGAGGAGCGGCGCGAATTATAAAGCATTTGCCGTGTGCTATGGTTGACTCCCGGCGGCACGCCTGCATTTTCAAAAGAGAGATTGCCCATGCCTCGTTATGAATATCGCGTTCTGAATCCGGTTCCAGCAGCAGAGAGAGCGTTTCTTGAGTGGATCGACCAACTTGATCGGGAATTCATGAACCGCGATCCGGAACATCGCAGCGACGTGGTGTGCGATGCGCTGCATCAACTTTACTTGGGACGGCCTTATGCGACGCCCGGCGGATTACCGGCGGAGCAGGTGTTGGTGCATTCGTTCGATCCACGCAACGCCACGCTGGAGCCGGAGTATTACGGCGACGTGGACGCGGTGAAATATGCGGAGCGCAAACCGCTGATCTGGTTCTGGATGATGTACGACCGGTCGCCGCTGGGGCTGAATCACTGGCTGGGATACCGGGTGCGCGGCATGCTGGCGCGGCATATCTTCAAACACTGCGGCCAGAACGTGAAAATCTTCCACAACGTCGAGTTTTCCTTTGGCTACAACCTGACCGTCGAGGACAACTGCACCATCCACAAATATGTCCTGCTCGATGACCGTGGGGAGATCGTCATTCACGAGGGGTGCTCGATTTCCGACTACGCCAACGTGTACTCGCATTCGCATGACCTCAACGACGGGATGCTCGTGGACAATCACAGAACGGAGATTGGACCACGGGCGCGGGTGACGTATCACGCAACCGTGCTCAGCGGCGTGAACGTGGGGGAGCATGGGATTGTGGGATCGGTGGGCGTGGCTTCGAAGAACGTGGCGCCTTATCACATTGTGGGCGGAATTCCGGCCAGGCCGATCAAGGTGAAGTCGATTGCGCCGGAGGAGTTGAGGCGGGGTCTGGAGCAGAAGTAGGGATTACAGCGATGGCGCGGGCGGCATCGCCGGGCTGCGCCCGGCGGACAGCCGAGGGCGGCTGTCCCCACATTCTGTCTCACATCTGGATCGCCCCGTTCCTGCGCGAAATGGGCTTTTCGCGTGTTAGTATCGAATTCAGCCCTGCATGACACTTCAACACCTGATCTGTACAGGCAGCCGTACATCCGCGGCCGCGTTTCGCGGCGTGGGGCTTCACAGATAGATGACATCCTCCTCCAAATCTCGCAAACGCGTGCTCAGTGGCATGCGCTCGACCGGCAAGCTGCACCTGGGCAACTATGTGGGCGCGCTGCAAAACTGGGTGCGCATGCAGGACGAGTACGAGTGCTTTTTCTGCGTGGCGGACTGGCATGCCCTCACCACGGATTACGCCGATACGTCGCGCGTGAAGGAGAATTCTCTCGAGGTCGTGTTGGACTGGCTGGCGGCGGGACTCGATCCGGAGAAGTCGGTGATCTTCATCCAGTCGCATGTTCCGGCGCATGCGGAATTGCACTTGCTGTTTTCCATGATCACGCCGTTGGGGTGGCTGGAACGCGTGCCTACGTATAAGGAGCAGCGCGAAAATATCAAGGACAAGGATTTGGGGACCTACGGATTTTTGGGATATCCCGTGCTGCAGTCGGCGGACATTCTGATTTACAAGGCGGACTTCGTTCCGGTGGGAGAAGATCAGGTGGCGCACGTGGAGTTGACGCGGGAGATTGCGCGGCGGTTCAACGGGTTCTACGGCGCACCGAAGGAAGTGTTCCCTGAGCCGCAGGCACTGCTCACTCCGGCTGCGAAGTTGCCGGGAACCGACGGGCGCAAGATGTCGAAATCGTACGGGAACACGGTGCTGCTGACCGATCCGGAGGCGGTGGTGCGGCAGAAGCTGAAGACGATGGTGACCGATCCGGCGCGGGTGCGGCGGTCGGATCCGGGGAATCCGGATGTGTGTCCGGTGGGCGATCTGCACAAAATCTTCAGCGACAAGGGCACGATGGCCAAGGTGAATGAAGGTTGCCGGTCGGCGGGGATTGGCTGCATCGAGTGCAAAGGATGGGCCGCCGATGCGTTGGTGAAGCTGCTGAACCCGATGCAGGAGCGGCGCAAGAAATTCGAGGAGAATCCGCGCCTCGCGTGGGATATTCTGGAAGCGGGTACTGAGCGGGCGCGCAAGGCGGCGGACGAAACGATGGAGGATGTGCGCGCGGCGATGGGCATGTCGCTGGGGTATGAGGCGCCGAAATAGTCAACTTCCCCACCCCTTCGGCTTCGCTCAGGGCAGGCACTCGTCGCAAAGAACGCGACAAGGATCGGGCACCGGGGCGGTGGTGAGGGGAGAGTGCATAGGTCCTTCGCTTCGCTCAGGATGACAAGTCGGAGAAATTGATGACGGAAGAAGCAAAACTCGTTCTTCGCGATGACGCGGCGGCATTGTCTCCGGGAATCGTTGTGGGCACATCTGGTGCGAAGCCCGGCAACGATGCGGCGAAGAAGGAAGAAAGCGATTCGGCGTTTGCGGTGTCGGTGGGCGATGTCTACGAAGGGCCGCTCGACTTGCTGCTGGACCTGATCCGCAAGCAGGACATCGACATTTATGACATTCCCATCGCGAAGATTACGGCGCAGTATCTGGCGTACGTGGAAAAGATTCGCGAACTCGATGTGAACGTGGCAGCCGAATTTATTTACATGGCGGCGGTGCTGATTCACATCAAGTCGAAGATGCTGCTGCCCCGCGATCCGGATGCGGTGGCGGAGGAAGCGGAAGATCCGCGCAACGAACTGGTCAACCGCCTGTTGGAGCATGAGAAGTTCAAGTCGGCGGCGCAGATGCTCTTACAGAAACAGCAGATCGAAGATGCGGTGCTGTCGAATCCGTCGCTGAAGGAATTCATGGAGGCGGAAGGCACCGAGCCGGAAATTGCCGCCGACGTGATCGACCTGGTCAAGACGTTTCAGCAAGTGTTAGAACGGGTGCGCACGCGTCCGGTGCTCAATGTCGATGAGGAAACGGTCACCGTGGGTCAGATGATTGATTATCTGCGGCGGCGGCTATCGCTGGAGGACCGGCCGATCCGGCTGAAGCAGCTTCTGATGCGGGTTCCGTCGCGGCAGGCGCTGGTTTGCATGTTCCTGGCGCTGCTGGAAATGGTGCGGTTGCAGGCGATCCAAGTGCGGCAAGAAAAGTTGTTCGGCGAAATCGCGGTCCGCAAGCACACGCACTTCGATGAAATCATGAACGAACAGTCGGCGGTACGCGACGACTGGAGGTAGAGCAGTTGCCAGTAGCCAGTTGTCAGTTGCCAGTAAAACCTGGTGTTAACTGGCAACTGGCAACTGGCAACCGACAACTGATTCTATGTCCCTGAAAGCTGAACTCGAAGCCATCATTTATGCGGCGGAGACGCCGATTACGCTGGAGCAGATGACACAACTCGTCAAGGAGACGGTCATCGCGGAAGGAGCGGCGGACGAGGCGGAGATGAAGTCTCGCGTCCGCTCCAGCCTGGAAGAACTGGTTGGGGAATATGGCGCGCCCGATCACGGCATCGAGATCCGCCAAGTCGCGGGCGGATACCGCATGTCGACCAAGCCGGAGCAGCACGAAGTGGTGCGGGCATTCGCGAAGAGCCTGAAGCCACCGATCCGGCTCTCTCTGCCGGCGTTGGAAACTCTGGCCGTGATTGCTTACAAGCAGCCGGCTACGGTGCCGGAGATCAATGACATTCGCGGCGTCGATTCTGGGGGCGTAATTGGGACTCTGCTCGATCGCAAGCTGATTACAACTGCGGGGCGCAAGCAGGTCATTGGGCGTCCGATTCTTTACAAGACGACGAAGGAATTCCTGATGCGGTTTGGGCTGAAGGATGTGAACGAATTGCCCAGCATGGAGGAGTTCGAGAAGCTGGTGGCGGAATCGTTTCAGTCGGAATTGATTCCGGCGGAGAGTGCGCCGTCAGCGCCCGAGGTTGCGCAGCCGACGGAGAGTAGTGAGGCGCCCGAGGCGGAACCGGCGAGCGAAAGCGTGTCGGAAACGGAGAAGGCGGGCTGAGCCGGCCTTTTTGTTGTGCCGTCCCTCCGGGACTTGTTCCTGTTTACGTGCTTAGCCAGCGCTGAAGCGCTGGGCTAAATTGTTTTCACCCCTGCGGGGCTCGGAAGTGAGATTGCCCGTATTGGCTCGGAGTGCATTT
>JADGNP010000242.1 GCA_017883425.1 Candidatus Sulfotelmatobacter sp.
CTGCCTGCGCGGGCGACGACACGGCCGGCTTCGCGGTCTGAGCTTCAGCGGTGAAGTCGGAGGAAGAGTGCGAGCCAACGTGCCATGCGGCGCCGGCACAGAAGAGACAGGAAATCCCAGTGATGATGCGTATTGACGAAAGGCGCAAGCGATCCTCCGCGAAAACCTACCTACGTAGTGATAGTAGCCGCGAGTTATGCGGGTTGCTAGTTACGTGGGGAGTAACACGGTTGACGGGTCAGGTCTCAGGTGTCAGTAGTCAGGGGTCAGTTTTCAGTCGTCAGGTCTCAGTTCGTGAATGATCGGTTGGCCGAGCGTGTGGTCGAGGCCGCTCGGCTACGCCCCTTCGGCTCGCTGCGCTCGCTCAGGGCAGGCTGTCGCGGGACGGCCGAGGCGGCCGTCGCCACATGGGTTGTGGGTACTGGGGTTACTGGTACAGGTTCCTTCCTTGATGGTGCAAAGTATTTCTCTTCCCTCCTGTTCGGTTCGCGGTTCCTTCCTGGGGAATTGGGGTGGGTTGGCGCTAAACCTTGGTAGATGCAGGGGTTCCTGATTGTTGGGAACCGGCGCGGGACGTGGCCAGCGGGTTGCTTATTCCTTGTCAACCGGATGCGGCAGGATTCGGGAAGCGGGTGAACAGAGTTGGGTGCTTCCAGGAAGTGGGCCAGAGACACGGAGATAGGCCTACAGAGTCCGGAAATAGATAGAGAAGAGCCGAAGAAAACGGCCTCACGAAAGGGAAAATGTCCGGGAGCCCCGGGCAGCGAATTATGAGAACGAACCTCGCAACAGTGCTCGATCCGAACCGTCGCAGCAACGATGCTGGAGAGTTTGATGCCGCCCTGCGCCGCCGTATTGTGGGGCAGGACGCGGCCGTGGAGAAGGTCGTCGAAATCTATCAGATGTTTCTGGCGGGGCTGAACGCGCCCGGGCGTCCGGTGGGGAACCTGCTGTTCCTGGGGCCCACGGGATCCGGCAAGACGCGGGTGGTGGAAGCGATGGCCGAGGCGCTGTTTGGGGACGCGCGGGCTTGCATCAAGATTGATTGCGCGGAGTTCCAGCATTCGCACGAGATTGCCAAGCTGATCGGTTCGCCTCCGGGATACTTGGGGCACCGGGAGACGCATCCGCTGCTGACGCAGGAAGCGTTGAATCAATGGTTCACGGAGAAGCTGAAGCTCTCGATTCTGCTGTTTGACGAGATCGAGAAGGCGTCGGATTCGCTGTGGCAGTTGTTGCTGGGGATTCTGGACAAGGCGACTTTGACTTTGGGCGACAACCGGCGCGTGGATCTGTCGCAGTGCATCATCATTCTGACGTCGAACCTGGGCGCGGGCGAGATGACGAACCTGGTGGATGGCGGGTTTGGATTCGCGCCGAAAGCGGTCGAGGTGAATGAGTCGTTCGATGACAAGATCCAGCGGACGGCGGTGGAAGCGGCGCGGCGCAAGTTTACGCCGGAGTTCATGAACCGGATTGACAAGACGGTGGTGTTCAAGACGCTGCGCGATGAGCATCTGGCGCAGATTCTGGACATTGAACTCGGAATGGTGCAGCAGCGTGTGCTGATGGCGGCGGGAACGAGCCAGTTCGTATTCAACTGCACTTCGGCGGTGAAAGAGCATCTGCTGAAGGAAGGCACGGACCTGCGGTACGGGGCGCGACACCTGAAGCGCGCGATCGAGCGCAACCTGGTGTTTCCGCTGGCCAATCTGGTGGCGACCGGACAGGTGAAGTTGGGAGATTTCGTCCGCGTGGACATGGCTTCGGAGAGCAAGATGATCTTCGTCAAGGAAGCCGAAAACACCATGGCGCCGGTGCTGCTGGAACGCTATGGGGCCGCTGCCGCGAACCAGCCCAACGCCAGAGCGGCGCGCACGGCTGTGAACAATCGCCGCGGCGACTTCGGGGCAAGCCCGTCAGTGGCGGAGAGCAAATAAAGTTTCTCGTTCGAGTTTTCCCTTCTCGCTAGACCGCATCTCGCGAGTCGTATCTCACTCAATGGCGCCGGAGCCCTTCCGGCGCCTTTTTTATTGGAAGCACTCATCCTGTCTCAAGTCGTCGGCATGTGCGCGATGCCGCCGATACACATGTGTTCGTTCGGTTGTAGTGCAGGACCATCCACTCAAGTGCGCGGCGAAGAGAGCCGCCTATCGATGGTTGGGCGATCTGACCTTACCCATTGGATACCTGTGCAATTTTGAACAGACGAAGCTGAGGCAATGCGTTCACACTTAGGTCAATTAAGGTGGGGTTTTTGTCCGAAAAAGAAGGGTAGTTCTGCCTGCTGAATACGCTTATATCAACCCCATAGGCGGGACTGTCCACTTATTGGGAGGTTCCAATGAGCCGAGTATATCGAGGACCAGAGAAGCTGCTCCTGTGTGTCGATGACAGCCAGGCGATTTTGGACTACGAGAGACGGATGTTGGAACAATCGGGATATATGGTTATTACAGAAGCGTCGGCGCTACGTGGGCTGAGACTTGCGACGTTATTTGAGTTTGACGCGGTGCTTCTCGATTACCACATGCCCGAAATGAATGGGCACGAGCTGGCTTGTGAAATAAGGCGTCTCCGACCGAACACTCCCGTAGTCATGGTTTCCGGCAGCGAGATTCCGGAGGAGACTCGCCGGCTGGTGGATGCTGTCGTCCCCAAGGACGCAGTCAAACGAGAATTGTTGCCGACAGTCACTCGACTCTGTGACCGGCTATCGCCGTCTTAGGATAGAAGTGCGGAACAGAAGTGCGCCCGTACTTTTGCCCGTATGGAGCGGCCGCCCTCGCATGAACCGACGCCCTGGTTCGCAGGGCCGCTCTTACTTTGCGCGATAGACCGTCTTTCCAGCCACCATCGTCCACAATACCTTCGCGTCGCGCATTTCCTCGGGAGAAACGGTCAAGACGTCGCGGTCCAGCAGAATCAAATCCGCGCGCTTGCCGGGGACGATGGATCCAATGGAATCGAGATTCAGAGCGCGCGCCGAGTTTCGCGTGTAGGCGTAGAACATGGCTTCACGGGGCATGGCCTGCGATGGGTCGAGCACTCCTTCCGATCCTTTGCGGGTTTCGGCCTGATAAATCGCGCGGAATACGTTGGCGGTGGAGACTGGCCAATCGCTGGCGCCGGAAATGATGCCGCCGTTGTCGAGGATCGAGCGTGCGGGATATTGCCATTTGTAGATATCAGGATCCAAATAAGGCTTCAGAATTTCAATGGTGTCATTGCCCGCATCCGCCCAGAAAAGCTGTAACGCACTGACGACGCCCAGTTCCCGGAAGCGAGGAAAATCCTCGGGCCTTATGAACTGTTCATGGGTGAGCGTATGGGGCAGACCGGAATCGCCATTAGCCTTGCGCGCGGCGGCAATCCCGTCGAGCGCGGCTTTGACCGCACCGTCGCCGATGGCGTGCACGTGAATAATCAGTCCCTGTTTGTCGGCCGCCACACACAAGCCGGCGAATTTCTTCGGATCAAACAGCAGATCGCCGTTGCGACCTGAGTTTTTGTAGGGCTTGGTGAGATGAGCGGTTTGTGAGGGGAATTCCGCCACGCCATCGGCGAAGATCTTGATGCCGCTCACGCGCAGATTGGGCACATTCTTGTAGGCCTCGCGCGTTTTCTGCACCGCGGCAAGTTCGGCCGCAGGATCTTTTACCAACACCTGCGGAAATGCCACGACCTGCGAAGTCAGTTCTCCTCTGTCGGCCAGCATCTTGTAGGTTTGCAACACATAGTCAGCGGCCAGGGGATCAAGCCAGGCGGTGATGCCGAGGCTGTAGTTATATTGCAGAGCGGCGCGCCCGGCTGCGAGCAGCTTGTCGGGCGTGGGCTTGGGCAGCAGGGGTTCGATTTTTTCTGTGCCGGCGTCGACGAGAAAGCCATTCGGCTGGCCGTCTTTATCCACGCCGTAGTAACTGCGGTCGTCCGGGGAAAGTTTCTTGAGAAAATCCGCGGTGATGCCGGCGCGCTGCAACAGGGCGCGATTGGCCCACGCGGTGTGCCCATCCATGCCGCGCAGGAGAACGCTCTGCTTCTCATAGGCGCCCGTGCTGAAGTCGGCGTTGAGCACGTCGGGATGCGACCAGAATTCGAGCGGCAGGCCAAGGATCTCAAGGATGTCGCCGCGCATGCCCTTGCCGGTCTGTTTCGCGTCCCCGGCAAAGGGCGGAAGGTCTTGCAGCGAGTGCACTTTCTCGCTGGCGTCGGCGGCGATCAGGCCGAGTCCACCGTCGATCGAGTGGCTGTGGGAGTCAATGAAGCCGGGGAAGAGACTCTTACCCTCGAGATCAGTGCGTTCGGCGTTTGCGGACACCGACTTCGCCACCTCGGGGAGGTTGCCCACCGTGACGATTTTGTCTCCGCGAATGGCAACCGCGTCCGCGTAAGGATTCTGGGGGTCGGCGGTGAAGACCTTGGCGTGGAAGAAAATCCGCTCACGGGGTTTTTCCTGGGCCCAAAGCGAGGATGCTGTGGGAAGAAGAAGGAACGGCGTAACGAACAGAAGAAGCAGAGAACGGCGCGAAAATCGTTTCACCCGATCACCCTTTCCGAAGGCCGCATGGGCAAGACTCAACCAAACGGGAACCACACACTATACACAAGACCTCGGTGTGTCAGGAATCCATAGCCCACGAACCCGCGCACTCTGCGAAGGAGAAAAGCCTTTAACCGCAAAGGTCGCGAAGGTTCGCGGAGGGCGCTGACACAGGCGACGATTCCGGGGGCTTGCTCATCAACCACTTTACCTCCCACGGCTTACGCCGTGGGCTGCATTCTTACGCCGCTTCGCGGCTAAAATTTGAGTTTTACCCACCGCGTCGTCGAGGTTCTAGTTCTCACGCGTACACTAAAGCCCACATTCTTAGCGGTCCTGAGCGGCACGGCTGAAGCCGTGCTCTTCCCGGAACCGAATCATGAAACCAGCTGTGATTATTTATGCGACGTTATATGTACGGTGTGAACATAATATTGGACGGTCCGGATTACGGCGGTGACAGGGAACAGGTGACTCACGATTCGGTGCCGCCACGGCGCGTAAGGCGGGGGAGCAGGATCAGAATCAGGCCATAGAACAGAAGCGAGACGACCAGCGAGGCGGCATTGCCGAAGCGCAAGTCTTCAAACAGAAGCTTCAAAGTGCCGAAGGCGACGGCGGCGTAGGCCACCCAGCCGAGTTCGACGTGCTTCCAGCGAGAGCCCAGAAATCCCAGGGCGAGGGCCAGGGCGCAGTTCACGATGGTCCGGATCACGGAAAGCCGCGAAGGGTTCAACTCCAGGCGGCCCGCAGCAAGCCACACGATGGCAACTACGGCCAAAGCCGCCGCCGCGAAACCTACGAGAACGGCAGGAAGCACCCAGAGCAGGCGGCGTTTGGGTTGATCTTGCGCTGCTTGCGTTCCCCAGGATCCGACGACGTAGCAGAGAGCGGCCGAGACCGCCACGATCCAAGCGCCCCAGTCGGGAGCTGCTGGCACGGTTCCGGCCAGCGCACTGGCAGTCCAATTGGGAAGGGACGAAGCGGCGGCTGCGGCGGCGAGATAGAACGAGGCGTGCATGCCGAGGCTCAGTTTGCCGGTTCGCGCATATACGAAAGCCGCGGCCACCGCGGCCAGGCACAACAACGGCACCCGCAGATTTGCGGAGAGAAGCAGGTAGCTCCCGGCCAGGAGAAGTGCAGCTGCGTAGGTGGCGCAGACGCGACGATTGCGTGAATAGGCTTCGTCGGCGAATCGAGACAGCGCTCCCCAGTAGCAGACCGCCGCCAGCAGCAGGGCAAGGACGCCGAGCGCAGGAGCAGCAGCGGCGTGGCTGGCGCGCATGGCGCCAAATGCCGCAAGCAGGAAGGCCAGCACGCCCTGCCCGATTTCAAACATGGTGATCCGGCGGCGCAGTACGAAGCTGCGAAGGGCAATGCTGCCGCCGTAGATGGCAAACAGAATCAGGCAGAGCAGGGTGATGGTGGCGGGAGCGACGGGATGATATCCCTCGGGCACTCCCTCGGAAGAGGTCATTACATCCACGAGCAACCAGACCGCGAAATCGGCGGCGATCGCGGGTACGGCCCGCAAGCTGAGCCAGTGATCCAGACCGGCCGCGACTTCTGTGGCCAAAGCCACTGCCAGCAAGGCGGCGGTAAGCGGTACAAGTTCTCGGGTCGCAATGATAAGAGCGAGGGCCGTGATCACCGTTGCCAGAGTTGCGATCCACGGAATCAGCTGCAGGTTGCGCTGCCATGCCAAGGCCAACGCCAGCACCATGAAAGCGACCAGCACGACCGCAGTGAAGGCGGGCGCCATGACCTGGAAGCGAACCGTGGATTCCCACAGCAGGGGGGAGAGGATGAGTGCGGAAGTGATGCCATAGGTGACGCCGGCAAAGCGGTTGGCGGCGTGAGTGCGGACGGCCCATACCATCCACAAGCCCGCGTACACGATAGCCACGATCAGTATGGGGAGTTTTGGGACGGCGCCGGATTCGGCGATGGCGCGCAGCAGGTAGGCTCCGGCGATTCCCAAGACCGCCTTGCCGAGTACAGGTACGGCCCCGCCGGGAATTTCTGCCGGGGGAAATCCACGCCAGGTGGCCGGAGGGCGCGGTCTTTGCAGGGCAAGGTCGGGCGATTCCGGAGCGGCGGGAGGAGGTTTTTCCGGTTGGCCTTCCAGAGCGGAAACGCGGCGTTCCAGTTCACGGACTCGTTCACTGAGTCGATCCATATCCGATGCGACGCTGTGGAGAGCTTGCGCCATTCGGTACTCCGCATCTGCCCCGTTGGACGGGGCTAACTGGTTCCATGCGCCGGAGTTGCACCGGAGGCGGGAAGGGACCCCGCGTCCAGCCAGGGCGGCAGGAATTTTACCAGGACCGACAGAATGATAAAGGGAAGAATGAGGAGCGCAATCGCGGTCAGAAGTCCTTCGCGGGTGGCAAAGGCCATCTTATAAGTGGTGTAGCCGAGGAAACTCTTGGAAAAAAGCTGGCCGCCGATGACGACGTTCCAGCGCATGGCGAAAATGCCGATGACGGTCAGACATCCGGCGAGTGCGTAGATCCGTTTGCGAGCCGTGTCGGTCAGCTTCAGGATTTGGGCGAGGCCCAGCAGGGCGATCGGGGTCACCGTGCCGATGAGAATCTGGACAATAACCTGCGACGTCCAGAGGCGGGTGTGCACCATGAAGTCGAGGCTGCGGAAGGACTCGTCGGCTTCGTAGACGCGCTGCAGCAGGTCGAGCATCTCGAGGCTGAAGTCGATGACGAAGATATAGAACAAATATTGCGCGATCTTATCGAGGCAGCGAATGTCGATTTCGCGGCCGCGCAGGCGCGTGGAGATCATATAAAGCAGCATGACGGCGGCGATGCCGGAGACCATGGCCGAGAAGATGAAGACGATGGGCATCAGGGGCGAGGACCACCAGGGGTTGGCCTTGATCGATCCGAAGATGAAGCCGACGTATCCGTGCAGGAGGAAGGCGGAAGGGATTCCGATTACGGTAATGAAGTAGCCAAGTCGTTCGTCAATGTACAGCGAGCGTTCGCTGATATTGCTGGAGCCGAGAGTGAGCACGCGGTAGATCAGGCGGGTAGCGCCGGTTGTGGTCTGGGATTTCACGACGATATCGCGGCGGTAGTCGAGCCAGATTTCCAACAGCAGCACGGCCATCAGGTACCAGAGATAGACGAATCCGAACATGGCCATGGCGGAGGAACGGTGAGGCGTCAGGTACATTTCGAGGGAACGCTCGGGATGTCCCAGATGCAATTGCAGGGGCAGGGGAGCGACCAGCAGGAAGGACAGCGCGGTGAGCAGGGCGAGGCGGTAGGTGGGCTTGACGGCCTCTACGCGGAAGACGCGCTCCAGGGAAGCGAGAATGAACGCGCCGGCGACCAGTCCCGTGATGAAGGGATAAAGAACGATGAGAATGCTCCACTGGAGCTCCACTTCGTTCGGATACATGAAGCCTTCGACGGGAAT
>JADGNP010000243.1 GCA_017883425.1 Candidatus Sulfotelmatobacter sp.
ATGCGGTAGGCGAGGTTGGCAGGGAAGTACGGACCGTAGTAAGCGCTGCCGTCCTTGCGCAGCTTTCGTGTGACGTAGACGCGCGGCCAACGCTCGCCCAAAGTGAGCTTCACATAAGGATAAGTCTTGTCGTCACGCAGCAGGATGTTGAAGCGCGGCTTGCGCTGCTTGATCAGATTGTTTTCGAGGGCCAGCGCCTCTTTGTTGTTGGCGACGACGATGTAGTCAACGTCGGCGGCCTCGCGTACCAACGTCCCCGTCTTGGCGTCTTCCCAGCGGCCTTCGTGGAAGTAGCTGGCCACGCGGCTGCGCAGATTCTTCGCCTTGCCCACGTAGATCACTTCGCCCTCGGCGTTTTTGTAGAGGTATACGCCGGGCTCAGTGGGGATGGTGCGGATTTTGGCCTGCAAGTCCATGGCGCGAGGGATCTATTCTATTGGATGGGAAGGGGCAGTATTGTGTTACAAAAAGGCAGATGAATCCCGTATGCGTTGTTGCGATGTTCTCCCTCCGAAATCGATCGACCGCGGCTTTCGTTCTGAGCGCTTTTTTATGTATGGGTTCGAACTTAGCTTCCGCGCAGAGCGTCACACCCCCGCCATCCAACCAGTCCGCCCAACCCCAGGTGACGAAGTCTCCAGAGGGGAAGCAGGAAGAAGCCGCGCGAGCCGCGGCGCGAGCCAGCGCTCGCCATTTCGACCGCGTGCTGATCATCGTTCTCGAAAATGTTGACTACGAGGTCGCAAGCAAGGACAAGAATCTGGCCGATCTGGCCGCGCGCGGCGCCAGCTTTTCCAACTTCCATGCGTTGTTCCATCCCTCTTATCCAAATTACCTGGCCATGGTCGCGGGAACCGACTTCGGAATCCATCATCGCGGACGCCTTCTTGCCGACAACCAGGTGAACCTTCCCGCGGATGCCGCACACCAAACGATCGCCGACCGTCTGATCACCGCCGGCCTCGATTTCAAACAGTACGCGGAGGAACTGCCGGATGAGACCTGCCCGTGGAATTTCTCTGGGCAGCATGTGGCCGACAAGCGAGGTAACTACGTACGGCGCCACGTGCCGTTCCTCAGCTTTCGTGAGGTGCAGGCGAAGTGGTGCGATCGCGTGATTCGCGTCGACTCCAGCAAGTCCGACAATGTTTTCGTGCAGGACGCGCGGAAGGGCTTAGTGGCCTATTCCTTCTACACTCCCAACATGAACCACGACGGTCACGACACCAACGCACAAGTCGCGGGAGCATGGGTGAAGAAATTTCTGGATGATACTTTCCAGGAAAAGCTGCGTCAGGGAACGCTGGTCGTTGTTACCTTCGATGAATCGGGGGGGAATGCCGACAACCGCATCTTCACGTTGTTTCTGGGCGACATGGTGAAACCGGCGAACCAGCAGGATCCCAAGGCGCTTGCCAAGCTGTACAGCCACTACAGCGTCTTGCGCACGATTGAAGATAACTTTGGACTGCAACCCCTGACTGCCAACGACCGCGACGCTGCGCCGATTACGGACATCTGGAAGTGACGCCGTACGCTGATTTCCGATGCTCGGACCAGCAGGGCGGCGCTGCCGTGACGTTGCCCGGCCGAAGGTGTGTTACAATCTTGGCATATGAGTCATACACTCACAATCCGTCTTACAGATGAACTTCTCACTTGGCTGAAGGAGACGTCGCGGAGGACGGGTGTGCCGGTTGGTCGGCTCATCCGCGAGCAACTCGAAAGCGCCAAAGCCTGCGGAGGGAAGCAGCGATTCCTGCGCCACGTTGGGGCGCTCAGTGGACCGCCCGACTTATCGTCTCGCAAAGGGTATTCCCGGCGATGAAGGGTATCGCCGATACAGGTTTCATCGTAGCGCTTGGCAATCGCGATGATCGCCATCACTCCTGGGCAGCAGGTCTTGTGAAGACCGTCACGGAGCCCTTGCTCACCTGCGAGTCGGTTCTCAGTGAAGCGGCATTTCATCTGGAATCGAGTTCCTACGTGCTGTCACTGGTGGAGGACGAACTGTTGCAAGTGGCGTTTGATTTCTCCCAAAATCTCCCACAACTGCAAGAGTTGGCGCGGCGCTACGCGGATCGTAAGCCGGACTTTGCCGATCTGTGCCTTATCCGCATGAGCGAACTTTATCCTCGCTATGCCGTCATTACGGTGGATGAGAGTGATTTCCGAGTGTATCGGCGGAACAAAAGGGAGGCCATTCCGCTGCTCTGCCCTCCCCGCCTAGTCTAAGCAGGTACATCGGCACCACCCAGCCCTGAGCCGAACCATATAAAATTTCCACTCCGTGTGTGGGCTTTGCGTTCCAGTACGGCCGGCAGGCGGTCCAACTTGTGCATTCTCTTTCCGCAAGCCATTGAAAACGTATATACTTACAGTGTACGTTCGAAGGAAAGAAAACTGGCATCTCCCGTGCACAAGTAGATGCGTGACCGGTAAGCAGCAAGCAGTCTTTCCCAGGGCCTCAAAACTGTTAAGTTTGCGCGCGGCGACCCAGGACGCGCGACAATCAAGATTGAACTAAGGAGCCTCACCCTATGAATCGCACTTCGTTAGTGATTTGCCTCGCAGCCAGCATGGTGGCCACCGTCGGTTGCGCCAGCAAGAACTATGTCAAACAGCAGACGACGCCACTGATTAACAAGACCAACGAGCTCGACGACCTGACCGCGAAGAATTCCAAAGACATCAAGGACGTCGACGCGCGAGCCCAGGCCGGAATCCAGGCCGTGAACGTCAAGACCGCCGAAGTCGAGCAGAAGGCACAGACCGCCGGACAGACGGCAGCCTCCGCGCAGCAGATGGCGGATGCCGCCAACGGCCGCGTGGGCGTGCTGACCAACACGGTTGCCAACCTTGACAACTACCACGCCGTCGCCGAGACCTCGGTGAAGTTCGGCTTCAATAAGGACAACCTGACGCCAAAAGCTCTCGAAGCGCTCGATCAGCTCGCGGGCAGCATTGCCTCGACCAAGGGCTATATCATCGCGCTGGAAGGCGGAACGGACTCGGTAGGCTCGACCGAATACAACTACGATCTCAGCCAGCGCCGCGCCAACTCGGTGATCCAGTATCTGGCCACGAAGCACAACGTGCCCGCGCACAAGATCTACGTGATTGGACTCGGCAAAGATAAGCCGGTGGAGTCGAACAAGACCTCCAATGGCCGCGCCGATAACCGCCGCGTCGATGTGCGCTTGATGACGAATACGGTCGGCGATAGCACCCAGCCAACCGCAGCGCCAGCGACCACGGGCCAGAACAATCCGTCGTCGATGTAACAAGAAAGTTTACCCTCCCCCCGGAGGACTTCGCCAACCAGGCCGCTCAAAGCCTCCCCCTGAGCGGCCTGCTTTTTTTTCTGGGGCTTTGCGAAAGCGCCTTTCTTTGCGAACTCCGCGGGCCTTCTTCGCGCCCTCTGCGGTTAAGAGCTTTTTCCTTCGACCCGAAGGAATAAAGAGGTAGGATTCTGGCATGCCTTCCATACCTTTCTCCCGCCGTTCTTTCCTTGTCATGTCGGCGATGTTTCCGTGGGCCTTCAAGAGCGCATCCGCAGCATCCGGTTCCATTCCGGTTGGCCTTGAACTTTATTCTGTCCGCGATGCGCTGAAGCAAGATCCTGAAGGCACGGTGCGCGCTGTCGCTCAGATGGGCTATCAGGCAGTTGAGTTCTACGCCCCGTATTTCGAGTGGACCGAGACACAGGCCAAGCAGATGCGCAAGGTGCTGGATGACCTAGGCATCCGCTGCTACTCGACACACAACGACGCGGACTATCTCGACCCGAAGAACATCAACCACGCCCGCGACCTGAACCTGATTCTCGGCAGCAAGTACGTCGTGCTGGCATGGACGGACCCGAAGTCAGGCCTCGATGGCTGGAAGGCGGTTGCGGACCAACTGAATTCAGCCGCCGAGACCCTGGAGCCTGCTGGGCTCAAGGCGGGATACCACAACCATCAGGCTGAGTTCACTCCGGTGGACGGCCGGCGTCCCATCGAGATTCTCGCCAAGAACACGAAGTCTTCGGTGATGTTGCAGTTGGACGTTGGAACTTGCCTGGAAGCGGGTTCCGACCCGGTGGCCTGGATCCGAGCCAACCCGGGGCGCATTCGGTCCATCCATTGTAAAGACTGGTCGCGGGATCCCGGCAAAGGCTACAAGGTCTTGTTTGGGGAAGGCGTGGCGGACTGGAAAGGCATCTTTCAGGCCGCCGAGAGCGTCGGCGGTGTCGAGTATTACCTCATCGAACAAGAGGGCAGCCAGTTCTCCGAACTCGAGACCGCGCGCAAGTGCCTGCAGGCATTCCGCGCAACGCATGTTTGAGTAAACACGGTTTAAGTAAACGCGAAGAGCGGTAAAATAAATCTATGCGCAGTTTGCTTCTTGTTCTATTGCTGGCATGCAGCATGGGAGTATGGGCGCAGAGCGCCAGTCCTTCCAGTCCTGCGCCTTCGAATTCACAGGCGCCGGATTCCGCCTCGTCGCCCCCTTCTAAACCGGCCACGTCGCGCACCCCGAATCTCGCGCCCCCCCGGTCCGATCGCGTCAATGCCGATGACCTGGACAACGAACCGGGAGAGAGTTCGAGCAAAGATACGCCGATCGACTTGAGTCCTCCGGCGGACGATGCCAAGGCTCACCCGCAGAGTTCCGAGATCCTGATGGACGTGGAGGGCGCGTCAAGCAATGGTGACGTGAGCGAGTTCCATCCCTGGAACCCACACAAGGCGGCCAAAAATATTGAGGTGGGGGACTTCTACTTCAAGCGCAAGAACTACCGCGCCGCCGCGGACCGCTACCGCGAGGCGCTGTTCTACAAAGACAATGACGCGCTTGCCACGTTTCGGTTGGCCGTGTGCCTGGAAAAAATGGATCAGCCGGACGAGGCGCGCAAGGAATACGAAAGCTATTTGAAGATCCTGCCCCACGGACCGCAGTCGGAAGAAGCCCAGAAGGCGATCCAACGGTTGCAGGGCACCGCCGCCAACACGAAGCCCGCCCGGTGAAATGCCGGCGTCAACGGCAGAGGTTGCTGCCAACGCGTTAACTCGCAGGCTGGGAATCCTTCACCGGGTTAGTTTCCTTCCTCTCAACTTTCCTTTCTGGTTGCCTGCGTCGCTATTTCCCGCCCTGCTCTGCTTGCCCTCGCCCAGAATCAGATTGGAAGGCCACTTCGGCCCCGAATCAGCGAGGTTCTTGGATCGCGCCGCCGAGTCCAGGATGCCATCGAATGCATCCAGGCACGCGTGGACGGTCTGGGTGCGCAGCACGCCCTCGAAGCCGCCGCGGATGATGAGCATGGCGGTGCCGTGCATCAGCGACCACACCGCCAGCATGAGGCGCGTATGTTGCCGGGGACTTCCTCCCAGACGTTTGGCCAGGCGCTCGCGCATGAGATTGAACGAGGGCCAGGGCTCATGCAGGGAAGGAGGCTTGGCCACGCCATCGAACAGCACTTCGTAGGCGTGACTGTGCTCGAGGGCGAATTCGAGATGACGCTGGCAGGCTTCGCGGAGCGTGCGCGTGCCGCGGAGGGCGGCAAAGAGTTCGCGGCGTGTTTCGAGGCGCAGGGCGCGCAGGATGTCGTCGCGGTCGCGGTAGCGCTCGTATACCGTGGGCGTCGTGGTGCCGGCCGCCTTGGCCACGGCGCGCATGGTGAGGGCCTTTTCGCCGCCGCGCGCCCACAGCCGCGAGGCCGAGTCGAGAATACGCTTTTCCAGATCAGGGTCGGGATGCCGGGGCACTTCGCCTCCAGAATTCGAGAATAATTACTTGCACTGCGTATAACTAACGCCGTATGCTGTATACATAGCAAGAACTGACGACCTCGCAGGGTGGGTCCCGCCGGAACCGCGAAAGGCAGTCCTCCCCATACGGTTCCCGGGCCCGCCTGCGTTATCCCTAAAACAAACTGAGGAGTTGTAAATGGTGTCCGGAGCTACGAAACAGATTGATATTGCCCGCCTCAAAGCCGATCTCGCCGCTGCCGGCGTGGAGTTGTTGAGCGCGCACTGCGCCGCCGACCGTGTTCGTCTCCAGTATTCTCCGCAAGACATAGTTGCTTTCGGTGAGCGGCGCGCCTTGCAGCGAGCGATCGCCTCGGCCGAGGCCTTGCATCGCTTTTTTTCTCAAATCGCGGCCCAGATCAACGAAGCAGGCGCGAACAGCTGAGACGAACCCCCGCGGCTGCGTTCTTAGTTCTCTCCAACTGGCAACCCCAGTGGCAAGGGTGGAGACCGGCCTACTTCTCCACCCGGATGAACTCGCCCGTGGAAGCGTTGACCGCAACCGTCAGCTTGGCTCCCTCGCGGTTTGCGCCATAGATGACGTGCCAGATCAACTCGCTCGTATTGCGGTTCCAGTCGCAAACGTAGATGACCGGCGTGTCAGGCGCCTTCTCCAGAATCTTGTCGCCGCCGTGTTTCTGCGCGGTGGCGAAAGCCTGGTCCGAATCGATCTTGAGGAAGGCCATGTCAAACACCTGCGTGGACGAGTTCGACGGACTGTAACTGTCTTCGGTCCCGGGATTCACGCCACGCGCCGGTGCGCCGTCGGCCGCGCTGCCGGACCATGAGTAAGCCTTCGCCGAGCGCTGGGCCGCCGAAGCGAAGTTGCATCGCCAGAGGGCCCACTTGCCATCCTGACCTTTGCCGTCGCTGGACGCGGTGGATTCAAGGCGGTAAGGCTTCGCGTCCTGGTTCCAGCCGCGCGCCGCGACATAAAGCTTCTGGAAAGCGGAACGCGCGGTGATGAGTTCGGGGCCCTTCACCTCGGGCTTCGCGGTCTCCGCTGGTTTGCCGGAATCCGACGAGCACGCGGTGAGCAGCGCCAGCAGCATGATGACGAGCGCGGCAGACAAACCTGCGTACGAGCTCGCGTACAACGTTCCGCGCCTGACGCTCTGTCGATTCCGATTGCGCTGATTCCGACTGGTGAACAAAGCCGTACCCAACATTTCCGCTGCCATCGCGGGGGGCTCCGTAGGGGCGAGGCTGGCCGTCTTCATGACATCCTTCCTGTGATAACGTGGATGAGTTTTAGGGTCGCGCAATATTCTAACCGAAAGGGCGGAAAAGGTAAGTAACCCTCGTGGACCCCCGTCTTCAGAGATTGCAGGAAGAGATCGCGTCGGCGGTCGCAGGACTGTCGGCCGAGCAGTTGAGTTCGCACCCGCCCGGAAAGTGGTGTGCCGCCGAGGTCCTGGAGCATCTGTATCTGACCTACACAGGAACGGTCAAGGGATTTGAACGCGTGGCCGAAGCCGGGAAGGCGCTGGCCACAACCCAAACCTGGGCGCAGCGCGGGCGTACGCTGGTTGTCGTGGGATTCGGCTACCTGCCCTCCGGCAGGGAAGCCCCACCGGTGGCCCGTCCGCGCGGAGTGCCGCCGGAGAAGGTGCTGGCCGAGATTGGGCCAAAGATCGCCGAGATGGATGCCATCATTGCGCGCTGTGAGGAAAAACTTGGGTCGCGCCGCAAGCTGCTGGACCATCCCATCCTCGGTCCGCTTACCGCAGCCCAATGGAGGAAGTTTCACCTGGTGCATGGCTTGCATCATGTGAAGCAGATTCGGCGACTGGCAACGTAGCGCCGGCATCTTGCCGGCTGTCCCGGGGGCGTCTCGCCCCATAAGCGCTAACTTAAGGCAACATTCGTTTGCGGAGCCCAGGCAACACTTAATCTCAACCGCTTGGCCCAGCGGCGGCATGGGTTCCTTTTTGCTCCGATACGCCGCTCAAATTGACTCGAAGTTGCAGTAATATCGGGGCTTTCGTTCCAAGGGGGATAATGTCATAAACTGCTTTATATCAATAACTTGCACAAATAGGGAGTGTCCTAGCGCCGTTATGTTAAGGCACTAATAAAATCTGCTATCAATCGACTGAGATCATGGAAACTTTTTCCTGCCGTCGTGCATCTATCCAGATCGAAAAAACCAGGCTGGGCAAGGC